>JBOGMI010000923.1:0-2032 GCA_050746645.1 Bryobacteraceae bacterium
CGGCGCATGCTGAACGACTGGGGACTGAACTGCATCTCCTCGCACTGGGCGCCGGACGAACTTTTTCAAAAGGCGGACAAGAGCATCGCCTATGCGAAGGCGTTCGGCATGACGCAGATGGGAATCGCCGCGCTGGGGCCGTTCCGCCCTAAGAAGGCCCAGACAGTCGACGACGTGAAACGTTACGTCGAGCCCTTCAACGTCTTCGCCGAAAAGGCCCACGCCGCAGGCATCGTCGCATTCCTGCACAATGAAGGCTTCGTCTCCTCATACATCGACGGCAAACCGGTCTACGACATGATGATCGCAGATCTGAATCCCGCCACCACCAAGCTGCAGTTTCAGGTCTCTAGCTGGCAGGAGGGCTACAACCCGGTGACCTACTTCCACAAGTATCCGGGCCGCTACATCTCCATGCACTGCCAGGATTGGGTGAAGGACCCCTCCACCAAGTCAGGATTCCGTGAGGTTGCGTTGGGCAAGGGGGTCGTGGATTGGAAGGCCGTCTTTACAGCCGCAAAAATAGGCGGCATCAAGAATTACTTCGTCGAGCTTGAACAGGATCCGGCGCTAATGGCGGCGAGCGTGCCTTACCTGAAGTCTCTGAACGTCTGAAGCGAGCGTGATCTCTCGACCGGAAGCCGTCGTTTACGAAGCAGTTGCCAGACTTCATCAGTTTGAGCCCCGATACATCCCCCCTCGGTCCGCTAATGTCCGGATGGCGCGTCACCCAGGCAGATATTTGTCTAAGTCAAGAAAACCAGACATCATCGCCCGCGAAAGGTGCTGATGGAGGCGAAGATAATACTCGGCCATCTCTCGCCCTTTCACTGCACGCTTGAAACGTACAAGCTGGCCGTCGTCCATGAGCCACAGAGCGGGGGGCTTGAGCGTAAGCAGCATATCCACGCAATTGGTGGCTGAGAGACCCCGTATTGAGACTTGTTGCTCAAGAACAGACTCCATCTTCCCAGCGCTTAATTTGGACTCAAATGCAAAGCAGGAGTAATGAATTGGGAAGGCGCTTACGTTATGTCCATAATGCTCTATCTGCACGAAGTGCAGCCGCGGGTCGGGTGTGATAGCGCTCCGGGAAAGCCCACGAGCGCTCCGCATGTTTTCAAATACCCTGCCTATATCGGCGCTGGATTTGATAACGCCCTTTACCTCGATTATCGCAAAAACACACTCTGCTGGGATAAGCCTAATTTCGCCGCTTCTTTTAAGAGTTGGGGTGTTCGCGCGGTCGAACAGCACGACGTCCAGTTGCTTTGATCTTTCACCGGAAGCGTCGATGGTCTGCCCAGTACAGATCCCGATCTTCTCGGGAAGATACGGGCGCAGGACAGTCTCGACCACCCCCGCTTCGAGAGCCGCCCCTTTCACACCTCCGTGGGTAAACGCATCGCGAACATCATCGATCTCGAATTCCATGCGTCTCGCAACTCTGGCAAATAGATCCGTTAGACTCACTTCGTACCCTAAACTGATCTCAGCACGATTATTGCAGAGCCAAAGGTAGCGGACTCGTAGAAAGATAACTAGTTGAGCGTGTGCAACGTTACGGTACCTGGTGATGCATCTAGCCCAATTACTGTCTGGTTGATCGGCAATCCGTCCATTGGACCGGATAGGTACCGGCAAGTCGGCCAGCATCCGCCCAAACGCATCGGCGGTCGCGCCTATTTTCTACGGCGTTTGAACCGTTACCAATCGGACCGAATTTTTCTGAAGCCAGGTTCCGACCCGCAGATTCTGCGACCCTAACTTCCGGATCGCGCATCCGACCACGGTCGAGTCTTCAGAACGGGCCATTTTTTGAGTCAGGTAATCCCCGTGCTGGTTTACGCAGGAAATGGCGTGCCTCCATTGGGCGGATACCAGTTGAACTCCATGGTCTTTCCACCGATGCGCCAACGCGCGGGAGTCGTGGTTTCCATCGAATCAAGGGGTTCGGCTGAGGACTGGGGTTTGGACGCTGCCGCGAAGGCATGGCGAATCGCGCCCCTGCTCTCTGCGTTCAGCGCTTTCG
>JBOGMI010000924.1:0-1081 GCA_050746645.1 Bryobacteraceae bacterium
TGGAGCATGTGGAACGGCAGCAGGCGCGCTTTGCGGGCATTCTGGGGCGGCCGGCCAATGCGAACGTCTTTTCGACGACGGTGTTTTTGAACCAGGTGATCGCCCGCCGCGCGGTGAGTTGGACGCAGGCATTCAAGGATTTGGGAACGGTGCTGCCGAACAACATGAAACTGCTGGCCATCCGGCTGCCGCAAGTGGGCGTGGCCGATGAGAGCGGCACGAACCGGGTCCAGTTGACGATGGACGTGGGATCGGCACAGCCGGATGCCGTGATCGCGCTTTTGAAACGGCTCTCGGCTTCGAGTTTGTTCGGCGCCCCGAGAGTGGTGAGCCAGGCGCCACCGGGACGGAACGATCCTTTGTATCGCTATCGAGTGACGGTTGCCTATGCGCAGAAATTTTGACGCGATGAGATGGGACGGTGCGCGGCACAGCGCGCGGTTCTGGCTGCGAACGGCGGCGATTGTCCTTGCGGTGCTGAACCTGGCTGCTCTGTACCTCTATATCGATCCACCCGGCGGCTCGCGCCGGCAATTGCTTGCGCAGCAGCAGCAGATCGCGGAGCAGACCGCCGCCGCGCGCGCCAAGACGCTGCACTTGAGGGGGACGGCGCAGAAAGTGCAGCTCGGCAGTTCCGAATCGTCGCAGTTCGAAGCGAAATATTTCCTGCCCCAACGCGCGGCCTATCAGGATGTGATTGCTGAGATTCAGCGCATGGGGAGCGCGTCGGGATTAACGGAGCGGGAAGCGGCGTTCACGGAACAGCCGATCGAAGGCGCGCCGGATCTATCGCTGCTGAACGTGGTGGCGGCGTTCCGGGGCACTTACGATAACCTGATGCACTTTTTCCTGGAAGCGGATCATTCGCCGGCGCTGTTGATGATCGACGCGGTGCAAGCCGCGCCGCGGGAAAACAGCCCGCAGATCAACACCACGATCCGCTTTCAAGCCATCGTGCAGACCGGCAGCGGGAAGAAGGGATTGCCATGAGCGCGGCGGCACAGACCAAGATTTTCGGCATCCGCGTCGGGGTGAACCCGAAGCTGATCGTGGTTGTGCTGCTGGTCGTAGCGGGGCTTCT
>JBOGMI010000925.1:0-1019 GCA_050746645.1 Bryobacteraceae bacterium
GTGAGCGGCGGTTTGTGGCGGTCGAAAAGTAGACCACTGCAATTCAGTTCCAAAACATTACAGGGATGTTGTGTTTGTGGGACACCGGGAGGTGTACCAAGTGGAAGTGTATGCACGCGTGAGGCGAGCTGTGCAGGTGGACGGCATGAGCATCCGGGAGGCATCGCGCCAGTTCGGGCTGTCGCGGAAGAGCGTCCGGAAGATGCTGCGATTTTCGCTTCCGCCGGGCTACGAGCGGAAGAAGCCGGTGCAGCGTCCGATGCTGGGTCCGTGGCTGGGGATTATTGACCAGATCCTGGTGGACGACCAGTCGCAACCGAAGAAGCAGCGCCACACGGCGAAGCGAATCTTTGACCGGCTCAAGGCCGAGCACGCTTTTGGCGGCGGCTACACCATCGTGAAGGATTATGTGCGCCAGGCGCGGTTGAGCCACAAAGAAGTGTTCGTGCCTTTGGCGCATCCGCCGGGAGAGGGGCAGTCGGACTTCGGGGAAGCGCTGGTGGTGATCGCAGGGGTCGAGCAGAAGGCGCATTTTCAGTGCTTCGATCTGCCGCAATCGGACGACTGCTTCGTGATCGCGTTTCCGGCCGAGAACACCGAAGCGTTTCTGGAAGGCCACAACCAGGCGTTTGCCTATTTTGGCGGGGCGCCCCGGAGCATGCTGTACGACAACACCCGGATCGCGGTGAAGGAGATCGCCGGCGATGGTGAACGCAAACCCACCGAGGCGTTCAGCGGATTGCAATCGCACTATCTGTTTGCCGCCAAGTTCGGGCGCCCTGGAAAGGGTAATGACAAGGGCAGCGTGGAGGGGCTGGTGGGCTACGCGCGGCGGAACTTCATGGTCCCGGTGCCGCGCGCGGCCAGTTGGGAAGAGTTGGATGCACACTTGCGGGAAGCGTGCATCCAGCGGCGGCAGCGGAAGCTGTGGGGTCATCGGGAAACCATCGCCGAGAGATTCGAGCGCGACCGGGAGAGGCTACTGCCGCTGCCGCCGGCGCCGCTGGAAGCATGTGAGA
>JBOGMI010000926.1:0-4098 GCA_050746645.1 Bryobacteraceae bacterium
GCGGAGGTCATCCGCGAAAAATTGATCGTGCCGGCGGCATGAAGAGAATCGATCTCCCGCGCCACCTGGAAATCGGGATGCGAACTCTTGCGTGAAGGCGATAGACACACGATATATGTGAACCGAGCAACACGAAGGAGTTCCGCGGTGCCGCGGCATAGGGAAATCAACGATTTCCTGGCAGGGAAGATCTGCGACGATCTGCAAATTCCTCGCGCAAAACAGCCTTCTTACTTCATTGGCGGAGCCGACGGCGGCCGCCTGCGGAAGAAAATCACCGTAATCGCCGCCGCGACAATCGAACAGAAGCCGAGCATGAGCAGGGCGGGGGTCATGTTGTGGAAAACGGAGGTAAGCTCTCCCACCAGGAACGGGCTGAGGAAGCCGCCCAAATTGCCGACCGAATTGATCCAGGCGATGCCGGCCCCCGCGGCCGCGCCGGAGAGAAAGGCAGTGGGGAGCGTCCAGAAACTGGAAGCCGCGGTGAGAATGCCGGAAATGGCGATGGTCAACAAAATCAACCCGAGCACGCCGGGAATGCCCGGGATGGCCGAAAGCGCGAATGCGATCGCCCCAACCACCGCGACGGTGGCGATATGCCAGCTTCGTTCTCCCGTCTTATCCGAATGACGGCCGACGAGCACCATGGTGATGGCCGCCGCACCCCACGGAATCATGGTGAGCAATCCGATCTTTAGTGGATCCGTAGTGAGCGTGTGTTTGAACAACGTGGGCAGCCAGAACGTGATTCCGTAATTCGACATCACGAAGCCGAAATAGACCAGACACAGCAGCCAAACTTTTCCGCTGCGGAAAGCATCCACCAGGCGATGTCGTCCGCCGAGCGCTTCCTTGCCCCCTTCGTCCTGCTCCAGGCGATCGAGCAACAGCTTGCGTTCGTCATCGTTGAGCCATTTGGCGTCGCGCGGGGTGCTGGCGAGAAAAATCATGGTGAAGATGCCCGCGACGACCGAAGGGATTGCTTCCATGATGTAGAGCCACTGCCAACCGCGCAGGCCGCCCGCCGAACTCATGGCGTCGAGAATCCAGCCGGAAATGGGACTGCCGACGAGCCCGGAAATGGGAATAGCGGCCATGAATCCGGCGACCATTTTGGCCCGATCGCGGCCGGTGTACCAGAACGTGAGATATAGAATGACGCCGGGGAAAAAGCCCGATTCCACCACGCCCAGCAGAAAACGCACCATATAAAACTGGGTATCGGTCTTGACCAGCAGGGTCGAAGCGGAAACCAGTCCCCAGACGATCATGATGGGCCCGAGCCAGTATTTCGCGCCGATCTTTCGCAGCATCATATTGGCGGGCACTTCGAAAAAGAAATAGCCGATGAAAAAGATGCCGGCGGCGGTTCCGTAGGCGACATCGGAAAACCCGAGGTCGTGCTGCATCTGGAGCTTGGCAAAGCTGACGTTCACGCGATCGACGTAAGCGAACAGATAGCAGAGGAACAGATAAGGGATCAGGCGGCGAGTGACGCGGCGATAGGTGCGGCGCTCGAAGTCGAGCGTGGGATCGGGGGGCTTGGAAACCGGCGGCGTGCGAGGCGTCATATTGTGCCTACCTTGCGCACCATCCGCCATCAATCAAGATATCGGTGCCGGTAATGAAGCGCGCCGCCTCCGAGCAAAGGAAGCAGGCGAGTTCGCCGATGTCTTTCGCCTCACCCCACTGTCCCACCGGTATGCTGGCCAAAAACTGCGCGTTGGCCTCGGGATTTTGCATGACGGGCAGATTTAGTTCAGTGGCGAAGGGTCCCGGGCTGATGCCATTTACGGTAATCCCTTCGGCGGCAAGTTCGAGCGCCAGGGCACGGGTAAAGCCGAGCAGCCCGGCTTTGCTGGCTGAATAGGCGCTGCGGCCGGGCAGCGAGATATGGCTCATGATGGATGTCAGGCCCAGAATACGCCCATAACCCGTACCGCGCATGTGCGGCACGAAGGCGCGACACAGGAGGAACGCGCTGGTGAGATTGGTATCCATCACACTGCGCCATTCCTCGAGCGAAAAATCGACCACGTTCTTGCGTACATTGATGCCGGCGTTATTGATGAGAATCTGCACCTTGCCGAGTTTTTGGGAGACCTCGGATTCGAGCCGGATGACCGCCTGTTCGTCGCGCACGTCGGCCACGAAGACCGCCGCTTTGCCGCCGGCGCTTTCGATTTCGCGCCGCACGCCTTCGAGTTTGGCTCCGTCGCGCGAAACCAGGGCGACGGCTGCGCCGCGCCCGGCCAGGGCCAGAGCCATGGCTTTGCCCAGGCCTTTGCTGGCGCCTGTGATGAGCGCGATTTTTCCGGAGAGGTTCGGAGTGGTTGCTGTATCGATCATTTCTTCCTATGCATGGTATCGCGCCGGTTTAAACTATTTGGAAGCTGAAAGGGATACGCAACATAAATGTGGAGGACGCGGGCAAACAGAACCCCGAGTGTTAACGAGGGATAGACGACCCCTCCTTTACAGTCGGGCTTCTGTTTGGAAGCTGAATCCGAGCCGGGAACGGAGGCGGCCCTGTGGGCGTAAACATTAAGGATGTAGCCGAGCGGGCGGAGGTTTCCATCGCCACGGTTTCGCACGTGCTGAACGGCACCAGAGCCACGCGCCAGCAGACGCGCCAGCGCGTTCTGGCGGCGGTGGCGGAATTGGGCTATGAGCAGAACCAATCGGCGCGCAATCTGGTTCGCGGGCGCAGCAGCCTGCTGGGGCTGATTATTTCCGACGTCCGCAATCCGTTTTTTCCCGAGATCACGGCGGCGTTTCAGGATCAGGCGCTGGCGCACAATATGGACGCGCTGGTGCTCAACACCAACTACGATTCGCAAAGAACGCTCAATTCCGTGCGGCGGCTGATGGGTCTGCAAGTGCCGGGCGTGGCGCTGCTGACTTCACAGATTGAGCCCTCGGTCATCGCCATGCTCGCCAAGCAGCGCATCGCCGCGGTTTACCTGGACCTGGGCCGCGTGGCGCAGAGCATCAGCAACATCGTCATCGATTACGAAAAAGGGATTACCCAAGCCGTCCAATATCTGGCCGAGACCGGCCATCGGCGCGTTGGGTATGTGGGCGGCCCGGCACACCTGCCCTCGGCGCGGCGGCGCAAGAAGGCGTTCGCCGAGACCGCGGCCCGCCTGGGCATGAATCCGGAGTGGAGCGTCGATTCCGACTTCACGGTGAAAGGCGCTTATCTCGCCAGTTGGAAACTGCTCGGCGGCTGCAATCCCACGGCGATTCTTGCGGGCAACGATTTGACTGCCATCGGCGTATTGCATCGCGCCTATCAATGCGGCAAACGAGTGCCGGAAGATTTGTCCGTCATCGGCTTCGACGATATTTCGTTCGCCGAATACACCCAGCCGGCACTTACGACAATTGCCGTGCCGCGCCATGAGATCGGCAGAGTTGCCTTCGAGGCCTTGTGGACCATGATGGCGGACCCGGAACTGGCCGGACGCGAATTTCGTATGGAACCGCGGCTGGTAATCCGCCAGTCCTGCCGGGCTCTCAATAACCTCGCGGTCGAAAATCCGCAGCGGGAGGAAAGCATACGATGAACGCCGGAAAACCGGTGGTTGCGGCGCTCGCGCCCATGCTGATCCTTGCCGGCTGGGTGTTCGCCGGGCATACACCCGTAGGCGCGGCCTCAGCCCTTGTCCAGCCAAGCCACCGATTGATCCGACCTATGCTCCTGTCCAATAATGTCGCGATAGAGTTCGGGATGGCGGGCTTGGCGATAGCGGTAACCTCCGGCTTGCGTGAGCTTTTCCGGCGTGCATAAGGCGATTGCAAAATCGTCGCCGAGCTTGCTGCATTCGGCAAGAATGTCGCCGAACGGGTCGAGAATCATGGAACAGCCATTCTTTAACTGATCGTCGTCCATGCCAATGGCATTGCTGAAGATCACATAGATCGCGTTGTCATAGGCGCGCGCGGGCAGCCATTTCATCAGCCACGCTCGGCCCTTCATTCCGAAAAACTCGAGCCGCAGCGAAGTGGGATCTGCGTCCCGGTTCTCCCACAGCTTGGGCTCCACGAAGCCGGCGCCCGGCCGCGGCGAGGCCGTACACATGGTTACATGCGGCA
>JBOGMI010000927.1:0-1313 GCA_050746645.1 Bryobacteraceae bacterium
TCGGCGCAACCAGATTGCTCGCGAGCCTGCTCTACGGCGTGAAACCGACCGATCCGCTGACGTTCGCCATCGTTGCCGTGGTTCTCGCCGCCATCGCGCTTCTGTCCACCTACATCCCCGCCCGCCGCGCGATGAAATTAGACCCCTTGATCGCGCTGCGGAACGAGTAAGAAATAGGGCCGCGAACACACATGAATCAACATTTACCACTGCGAATGCGATAATTCTGTCTATGGCGGCGGTTGAAAAAGCCGATCTGTCCCGAATTACCATCGTGCCGGGCCAGCGTTCGGGACAGCCTTGCATCCGTGACCTTCGCGTAACGGTCTGGGACGTGCTGGACATGCTTGCTGACGGCATGACAGAGAACGAAATCCTGGACGATTACGCCTATTTGGAAAAGGCCGATTTTCCCGCAGTCTACGCCTATGCCGCGCAGGCTGGGCGGGAACGCAAATCACGTTGAAGCTCCTATTCGACGCGAATCTTTCACCCAAGCTCGTTGGCCGCCTTGAAAGGCTTTTCCCTGCTTCCGCTCACGTTTTTGCAACGGGACTCGCCCGCCGCACCCCGGATGAACGCATTTGGGAATACGCCAAAGCGCATGGATTCACAATTGTGTCGGCTGATTCCGATTTTCTCGGCCTTGCCCGATCTCTAGGCGCGCCACCCCACATCGTCCGGCTCGAAAACTGCAATTACAAAACGGCCCGAGTTGAAGAGCTTTTGCGGCGCCATGCCATTCGGGTCACGGAACTAGAACATTCCTCACGAGCCACCCTCGTCATCCGAAACACCTAAGCTCAGCCTATTCGTACCGCAGCGCCGTCATCGGATCGATGCGCATCGCCCGACGTGCCGGCAGGTATCCCGCCAGCGCGGAAACCGCGACAATGACTGCAGCCGACCCTGCGATCGTGAACGGATCGTCCGCACGCACACCGAAAATTTCGCTCGAAGCGATCTTTCCCGCCCAGTAAATCAGCGGCGCTCCGGCAACAATTCCGATTGCGGTCAACAGAAGCGCTTCGCCCATCACCATGCGGAAGATCTTCTTCTGTTCCGCGCCCAGCGCCATATCGTCCCACGGCGGCGTAACTGCCGTTTTCATCATCATGGGAACGAAAACGTCGGCCGGGCTCATGCGCCGAAAGGCGTTCATTTATTCTTGCGACTCGCCCTCGGTCACAGCTTCATCCTCGGAGTGAGGCGTTGAGGGCTCATTTTTACGCGCCAGCCGTTTTGCCATTTTTTCTAGCTGTCGCTCTTTGCGCTGCTGTTCTTTCTGACGTTTTTTGAATGTTTGTGACCCG
>JBOGMI010000928.1:0-6119 GCA_050746645.1 Bryobacteraceae bacterium
GACGATATCCGGATTCCCGATGTAGTGTTTTATGCGCCGGGCGCGCGGTTCGACAAGGGCGTGTTAGTCGATCCGCCGCTACTTGCCGTCGAAATACTTTCTCCTTCCCAGCGCCAGAGCGAGCTGTTTGCCAAGTGCGAGGAATATCATTCCTGGGGAGTTCCCTATTGCTGGGTGGTCGATCCGGTGAAGAAATCTGCATGGGAATATCACCGCGAAGCTTCCGTTCAGTCGAAACAAGACGCGTTGGAAGCGGGCGGGATCAGGATTTCGTTAGCTGACTTATTTGCCTGATCGTTGCAATTAACGATTCGACTTCTTCATCGGCTACCGTGCGCATGTCGAGAACGATTTTGTCGCGCTCGATGCGCGCGATAACCGGCATTTCCGCCTGACGCAGTCGCGCCGAGAAATCGTCCGGGTTTTCGACACTCAGCTCGACCACCCAGGTTGGAAGCGTCACCGCCGGCGTCGATCCGCCGCCGATGGCAGACTTGCCTTCCACGATCATCCCTGAAATTTGAGCGGCAACACGCTCGGCGCGGCAGCGGATCTCCTCCAAGGGCGTCGTGATCATGCGCAGTGCCGGAATCGCGTTCCAATCTTCGCGCAGAACATGCAGGAGGGTCGTTGCGAGCGCCTGGATGGTCAGTTTGTCCACGCGAAATGCGCGATAAAGCGGATTGCGCCGCACACGGCGGACCAGTTCAACGTTGCCGGCAATGATACCCGATTGCGGGCCGCCCAAAAGCTTGTCGCCGCTGAAAGACACCAGGCCCACACCGGCGCGCAGGCTATCGGAAACCAGCGGTTCGTCGATGCCAAACCGGCGCAAATCCATCAGGCAGCCGCTGCCCAAGTCTTCGTAGACCGGAAGGTTGTGTTCGCGGCCGAGTTGAACCAGATCCGCAAGCGCCGGACGCTCCGTAAAGCCGGACATGCGGAAATTCGAGCGGTGAACCCGGAGGATCAGCGCTGTTTTCTCGGAAATGGCGCGGCGGTAATCGTCGATGCGGGTGCGATTGGTGGTGCCCACTTCGCGCAGAATCGCTCCCGAGCGCGCCATGATTTCGGGGATGCGAAAACCATCGCCAATCTCGATCAACTCGCCGCGCGAAACGATCACTTCGCCGCCCGATGCAAGCTCGTTCAACACCAGAAACACGGCACCGGCATTGTTGTTCACCACGATCGCCGGCTTGCAGAGTACGCGCTCGATCAATGCGGAAATATGTTCGTCGCGCTTGCCCCGTTTACCGGCAGCAAGGTCGAATTCGAGATTGGAATAGCCCGGAAGCGGATCGAATGCTGCGAGCGGCGCGCGCCCCAGATTGGTATGAAGAATGACGCCGGTTGCGTTGATCAAACGGCGCAGCGAGGGTTTGGTCAAACGTTCGAGGCGGGCCTCGACCGCCTCTTCGACCGTCACGGCGTCGGAATGCGAGCCTGCCAGAAGAGCTTCGCGGCGCGACGATAGCTCGGCGCGCACTTCGGCGGTGATCACGGCTTGAGGTAATCCCACGGTGCGCCTCAATTTGCGAACGACTTGATCGACGGAAGGAAGATCGCGCAGCGCGTCCATCTTAGGCGATTGCCCGCTGTGCCAGCGCTTGTTTCAGATACTTGCCAGTGTAAGATTCGGCGACTGTCGCGACAGCTTCGGGCGTGCCCTGAGCCACGATGCGTCCGCCGGCTTCACCTCCTTCCGGCCCCAGATCGAGAATCCAGTCGGCCGCCTGGATCAGATCCAGATTGTGCTCGATGACAAGAACGCTGCCGCCGTTTTGGATCAAACGCTCGAAGGCGGAGAGCAGCTTGGCGATGTCGTCGAAATGCAGTCCGGTCGTGGGCTCGTCGAATAGGAACAGCGTTCCTTCACAAGTGGATTGCGCCAGATGGGCCGCCAGCTTCACGCGCTGCGCTTCCCCGCCGCTTAGCGTAGTCGCCGATTGGCCCAGCCTCAGATAACCAAGGCCAACGTCGTTGATCACTTTGAGACGCGAAACCAAACGCGGAGTCGCGGCAAAAAACGAAAGCGCTTCGCGTACGGTCAACTGCAGCACTTCATAGATATTCAGGCCCTTGTATCGGATATCGAGCACGCTCGATTTGTAGCGCGTGCCTTTGCACTCTTCGCAGACCAGCTCGACATCGGCGAGAAATTGCATTTCGACAGTGACCACCCCATCGCCCTGACAAGTCTCGCAGCGGCCGCCCGGAACATTGAAAGAGAAATGCCCAGGACTGTAGCCGCGCCGCTGCGCTTCGGGCGTCGCAGCAAATAAAGCCCGGATGTGGTCAAAGGCTTTCACGTATGTGACCGGATTGGATCGCGGAGTCCGTCCAATAGGCGATTGGTCCACCAGGACGACTCCTGTCAGCAGCCCTGCGCGCTCGACTTGTTTGAGCGGCAATCTTCTGGCGGCGCCGTCTTCGCCGTGGTTTCCCAGCTCGTGTGCTTTGTTTACCTCAAGATCGAGCGCGCGATAAATCACCTGGTGGACCAGGCTCGACTTGCCCGATCCCGAGACTCCGGTGACCGCCGCCATCAAGCCTAGGGGAATTTCGACATCAATATTCTTTAGATTGTTGGCGCGCGCGCCCAGAAACCGAATAGTGCGCTTCGGATTAATTCTGCGGCGTTCGAGCGAGCGCGCCACCGAAAATTCACCGCGCAGATAGCGGCCTGTAAGCGACTGGCCGGCCGACGGCGTCAACAACTGCTTGTAGCTTCCCGCAAAAATCACACGCCCGCCGTTTTCACCAGCGCCCGGGCCCAGATCGATAATATGATCCGCTTCGGCCATGATTTCGGCATCGTGTTCCACTACGACGATGGTGTTGCCGAGTTCGCGAAGGTCCTTCAGAATATGGATCATGCGCGCGGTATCGCGGCTGTGGAGGCCAATGGTCGGTTCGTCCAGCACGTAAATCGCGCCGGTGAGGCGCGAGCCGAGGCAGGTGGCGAGTTGAATGCGCTGCGCTTCCCCGCCCGAGAGCGTTGCCGAAAGCCGGTCGAAGGTGAGATAGTCGAGGCCGACGTCGTTGAGAAACTTGCAGCGCTGGCAAATCTCTTCGAGCACGCGTTCGGCGATCTTGGATTCTTCCGTACTGAGCTCCACTTGCCGGAAAAACTCATAGGCGCGCGCAATCGTCATGCGCGAAACTTCCGCGATGTCGCAGCCGCCGATCTTCACCCAAAGCGCTTCGGGGCGCAGGCGCGCGCCGCGGCAGGCAGAGCATTCTGTGTAAGCGCGGTAGCGGCTGATGAACACGCGCACGTGTACTTTGTATTTCTTTTTTTCGATTTCGCGAAAGAACCGATAGATGTGCTTGCGAACGAATTCCTTTTCCTCCTGCCGCAGATCTGAATAAGGCACACGCAGCCGCACTTTGCCGCGCGATTTCGGCTCGAATGCTTTGTCGTAGTACCAACAATATTGTGGCTTGGTCCAGGGATCCACCGCCCCTTCGCCAAGCGAGAGCGTCGGATCCGGAACGATCAGATCCAGATCGTAATCGACGACATTGCCGAAACCTTGACAGGTGGGACAGGCGCCGACCGGATTGTTGAAGCTGAACAGCGCCGGCTCGGGCGGCGCGGCGGTGAGGCCGCAAACTTTGCAGGCAAACGCTTCGCTAAAGTGCAGGCGCGCGGGATCGGCAACGCCGGCCTGCTCGAAGAAGATCTCGCCGCTTTCGCGATAGCAGATTTCGACCGTATCCACGATGCGCTGATGCAGATCGGGCCGGATGACCAGACGGTCGGCAAGCACATAGAGCGGTTGCGCGAAATCGATCTCCAGAAGCGATTCCGGCGTGGAAAACTCGAACGTCCGGTCGTTCTGAAACAGCCGGTTAAAACCTTTTTGCCGCAGCTCGAAGAGCCGGTCGCGCAGATGCTGCGCATCGTCTCCCGAGGCGCGGACGGGAAACAGTGCGTACCAGCGCGATCCCTCGGCTTGCGCGAGCATGGCTTGCGCAACTTGATCCACCGTGTCGCGTTCGATTCGCCTGCCGTCATTCGGGCAATAGCTGCGTCCGGCGCGCGCCCATAGCAGCCGCATAAAATCGTAGACTTCGGTGGCAGTCGCGACGGTCGACCGCGGGTTGCGCGTTTGGTTCTTCTGCCGAATCGCGATGGGCGGGGCGATGCCGAGAATTTCATCCACCTCCGGCTTTTCCATGCGTTCCAGAAACTGCCGCGCATATGCCGATAGCGACTCGACATAGCGCCGCTGGCCTTCGGCGTAAATCGTGTCGAACACCAGCGACGATTTGCCCGATCCTGAAACGCCCGTGACCACCGTAAGTTGGTTGTGCGGAATGTCAATATCGATATTTTTGAGGTTATGGACGCGCGCGCCGCGAATAGCGAGCACCGGGCGCGACGAATCCGCTACGTCTTGAGCGGCCGCGGATTCGCAAGACGCTAAGCTGAACGCTTCGGGCATTTCAGTGAAACAGCAGGAGAACGGGATCGAACGGGGTTTCTTACCCAGTATAGGATGCAGGTCTGGTTGGGCCCGGCAATTTCAAACAGCCCTGCTCGATTGGTATCGGCGCAATCGGCGCGATTTGCCGTGGCGGCGCACGAGAGATCCCTATGCCATCTGGATCTCGGAGATCATGCTGCAGCAGACGCGAGTCACAGCGGCGATTCCGTATTATGAACGCTTCCTGGCGCGCTTCCCGGACTTGGCCGCATTGGCGCGCGCGCCGGAACCGGAACTGTTGGCCTGCTGGGCGGGACTCGGCTATTACCAGCGCGCGCGCAATCTGCGGAAAGCGGCGCGGCTCATCGCGGGAAAGGGCGTTTTCCCGGCAAGCTACGAAGACATTCGCAAGCTTCCGGGAATCGGCGATTACACCGCGGCGGCGGTTGCCAGCATCGCGTTCGACCTGCCGCATGCCGCGGTCGATGGCAACGTGCTGCGCGTGCTCAGCAGAGTGCTCGACGATGCAACGGATATCGCGTCGCCATCCGGGCGAAAACATTTTGCCGCGGCCGCTTCAAGCATGCTGGCGCACCAAGCGCCGGGCGACTTCAATCAGGCGATGATGGAACTCGGCGCGACTATTTGTTTGCCCAAAGATCCGCAATGTTTGCTTTGCCCCGTTGCAGCTCTTTGCCGAGTGCGCGCAAACGGCGGTTCGGCGAACGATTTTCCGGTGAAACTCGCCATTCGCAAGAGTGTCCGGGAAACCCGGCGCCTGCTGTGGATCGAGCGCGGCGGCAAAGTTCTGGCATGGCAGCGGCCGCCGGACGCGCGGCTGATGCCGGGCTTTTGGGAATTGCCCGAAGCCGGGCAGATCGAAGCATCTATAGGAGCGAAGCTCGGCTCCTTTCGGCATACGATCACCTTTCATCGCTATTTATTCGAAATTTTTGAGGCGCACGCGCCCGCGAGTGAGGGGAGCTGCCGCTGGCTATCCGAAGAAGAACTGGACAGCGTACCGACAAGCACGATCTTAAAGAAAGCCCTCCGTCTGGGGCGGCTTGGTAAGCCGCGGCCGATTAGCAATCGGCCTGCCCGGTCGCGGGATTAAGGACATGAACCCCGAAGACGAACCTGTCCGGATTCCAGTCACAGATGTTTTCGACCTGCATTCGTTCCGCCCCCGCGACGTTAAGGATGCGGTGGAGGCCTATCTGGAAGAAGCTCACCGGATGGGCTTCACAGTGCTACGCATCATTCACGGCCGCGGTATCGGCGTACAGCGCGAGACGGTACGCAAGATTCTGGCGCGCACGCCCTATGTGATGGCCTTCAGCGATGCCCCGGCGGAGGCCGGCGGCTGGGGAGCAACGATAGTGACGCTGGCGAAGGAACCTCGTGTAGCGCAACAGAACCTCGACTGCTAAGGAGCGCCGCTAGGAGTGCGCCGCACTACGGCGGAGCCCACGATAAGATGGTGCTGGAGGAATGGCCGAGCGGTTGAAGGCGGCGGTCTTGAAAACCGTTAACGGGGAAACTCGTTCGGGGGTTCGAATCCCTCTTCCTCCGCCAGCACTGGCGCCCCGCCACTAGGGCTTACGGTCGTGCGAAGCCGCGGGACCGTAAGTGATGGTCGATTCCGAGCCGAAGCGTTTGTAATTGGTATAGCGGATAGCGATC
>JBOGMI010000929.1:0-3899 GCA_050746645.1 Bryobacteraceae bacterium
CGAAGCGGCAGCGCTTTTGGTCGAGGCTGTGAATGGCTCGCGCGAGTACCTGCTTGCCGGTCCCGGTCTCACCCTGTAACAGGACCGTGGTGTCGCTCACCTGCGCGGCTTTGTACGCGCACTGCAAGACGGCGTTCATGCGCCGGCAGGCGGTGACAAACCCCAAGCTGGAAAAAATCCTGCGAAGCGTGTCGAAATCCGGCGTTGTTTGGGCCACAGTCTCACATCTCCCGAAATGAAGCCTTCAGTGCATTCCGGCCAGCAGACCGGAAGTTGAGAAGTGTCATGGATGAGCATCCTTCAGTGCGCGGGCACGCATAGGGACAATTACGCGATAAACGACAGGATCTGAATTTCGTGTAGCAAACTAAAGAGAGCGGATGTACGCTTCGGCAGCATTATGACGCTTCGGCGCATAGTATGTCAATAGTAGTCAACTGCGTGAGCCTGAAGCTTTGCGGTTCATGCAATCTAAGGTCCTTTTGCAGCGTGCAGCAGGAACTCTTTATTGCCTTTGGCGCCGAGAACCGGGGTTTCGGCCAATGAGGTCTGAAAACCGGCCGCTTGCATTGCCGATGCAACTTTTTCGCAGGCCAGCCTGTGCGCGGCGGGATCGCGAACAATGCCGCCTTTGCCGACCAACTCGCGGCTGAGTTCGAATTGCGGCTTGACCAGAATGATCCAATCACCTCCCGGGCGAAGCAACGAAACCAGAGCGGGAATCAGCAAAGTTACCGAGATGAAGCTCACGTCGCAGGCGATCAGTTCCGCGGCTTCGCCTATATCTTCGAAACGCAGATAGCGCGCATTGGTGTTTTCGTGCAGGACGACTCGCTCATCCGAGCGCAATTTCCAATCGATCTGGCCGGCGCCCGTATCGACGGCGTGCACGCGAGCCGCGCCGTGCTGCAACAGGCAGTCTGTAAAGCCGCCTGTGGAAGTTCCGATGTCGAGGCAGATTTTTCCCTTCACCTCGATAGAAAACTTCTCCAGCGCGGTCTCCAGTTTCAAGCCTCCGCGGCTTACGTACTTCAGCGGCTGCGCGGCTTCGATGGCCGCATCGGATGGAACTTCGCGCCCCGGTTTATCGGCGCGCTGGCCATTCACGGTCACGCTTCCGGCAAGGATCAAGGCTTGCGCTCGCTCGCGAGACTCGGCCAGACCGCGCTCGACGAGCGCCACGTCCAGACGAAGCTTCTTTCGCGTCACGTCTTTCGCAGCACAATGAAATCGGCGATCTGGCGCAAGCGGTCTGCGCGGTCTTCGAACGATCGCAGCGCAATGTGTGCCGCGAGCCGTTCCTGTTCCGCCATGTCGCGCGAGCGCTTGATTCCGTAGACGGCTGGGAAAGTGATCTTTTGCTGCGCCTGATCTTTGCCGGCCGTTTTACCCAGCGCTTCCGACGATTGCTCTAGGTCGAGAACGTCGTCAACAATTTGGAAGGCGAGCCCAACATGCTCGCCGTATTCCGAGAGCGCGGCCAATTCCTCCGCGGAAGCTCCGGCGTAGATCGCGCCCATGCGCACGCTCGCGCGCAGCAGCGCTCCGGTCTTGGCGCGATGGATCGATTCGAGGAGTAGCGCGGTCGGCCGTTTGCTTTCGCCTTCGATATCGTTGACCTGGCCTCCGATCATGCCGCCCACCGTGCCGGCGGCGCGAGAGAGCTCTTCGACCAGACGGATCTTTCTCTCCGCATCGATCGCCTCCAACCGGCTAAGCACTTCGAACGCGAGCGTTAAAAGCGCATCGCCGGCAAGGATCGCCATGGCGGTACCAAAAACCTTGTGGCACGTGGGCCTGCCGCGGCGGAGATCGTCGTTGTCGAGCGCGGGCAGATCGTCGTGAATCAGCGAATAGGTATGGATCAGCTCCAGCGTGGCCGCGGCGTGTTCGATGGAGTCGGCGGAATCGGAAATCGCCCGGGCCGCGGCGATCGCAAGGATCGGACGGATCCGCTTGCCTCCGGCGAACAGGCTGTAGCGCATGGCGCGATGAATCGAGGGTGGTTCCACCTCCTCGGCCGGCACCCACCGGTCCAGCACGCGGTCGACGGCCTGCACTTGTGCCGCGAGATATTCCTGAAGATCGGCGCCTTCGGTGTGCGTCATGAGGCGTTCTTTTCGGGCTCGAAGCGGACCGCGGCCAATTCCCCGCCCTTCTTCATCAGTATTTCGACGCGCGATTCGGCCTCTTCAAGCTGCCGTTTGCATTGAGCGCTCAGCCGCATACCCGCCTCGAAGAGCTGCAAACTTTGTTCCAGCGGCAGATCGCCCTTTTCCAGCTCCTTAACGATGCGCTCCAGTTCCCCGAGACTCGCTTCAAAGTTCAGCGACGGTGCATTTTCCTCCGCCATCGACTTATTGTAGCGATGCCCGGTAGAGTAAGACTGTGGATGCTGCTACCAATGCGCTACTGCCGAAACTGATTACTGCGCTACCTGGGCCAAAAGCGGCGGCGATTATCCAGCGAGATCGCGAAGCTCTCTCACCTTCTTATACCCGATCCTATCCGTTTGTCATGAAGCGCGGCGCGGGCGCTGTCGTCGAAGATGTCGATGGTAATCGATTTCTCGACTTCAATGCGGGCATCGCCGTTGCCGCCACTGGTCACTCGCACCCGCGCGTGGTGGACGCGATTCGCAGGCAGTCGGCGGAATTCCTGCACATGTCGGGAACCGATTTCTATTACGAAAACATGGTGCAGCTTGCCGAAAAGCTCGCGGCCATTGCTCCCGGTTCGGGATCTAAGCGCGTCTCCTTCAGTAATTCCGGCGCCGAGGCGATCGAAGCCGCCATTAAACTGGCCCGCTATCACACCGGCCGGGACAAATTCATCGCGTGCTTCGGCGGCTTCCATGGAAGGACCATGGGCGCGCTCTCGCTCACCGCAAGCAAAGCGGTGCAGCGCAAAGGATTCGGTCCCATGCTGCCGGTTTATCACGTTCCCTATCCGGATAGCGACCGCGGCGTGGCCGAGTGCGTGAGCATGATCGAAGATCGGCTATTTCAAACCATTCTTCCTCCCGAGGAAGTAGCGGGCATCGTGGTCGAGCCGGTGCAAGGCGAAGGCGGCTATCTCGTCCCGCCGAAAGAATTCCACCAGGAACTGCGCCGTATTGCCGACCAAAACGGAATCCTGCTGATCCACGACGAAGTGCAGTCGGGCATGGGCCGCACGGGGCGTATGTTCGCCTCCGAGCACTTCGGCGTTGTGCCCGATATCGTTGCGATTGCAAAAGGAATCGCCAGCGGCCTGCCTCTGGCGGCGACCGTGGCTCGCGCAGAGATCATGAATTGGCCGCCCGGCGCGCACGCCTCCACATTCGGCGGCAATCCGGTTTCGATCGCCGCGGCTCTGGCCACGATTGAACTCTTGCAGGAGAGCCTGATTGCGAACGCGGCGGATATGGGCGCTTACATCATGAATCGCATCCGTGACTGGCCGCAACGCTTCGCTTGCGTTGACGACGTGCGCGGCCTGGGATTAATGATCGGCGTGGAACTGGCCGCGCCGGACCTGCGCAACCGCCTGGTCACGCTCGCGTTCGAACGCGGCCTGCTCATCCTCGGCTGCGGCCGCAACAGCATTCGCTTATGTCCGCCGCTCGTCATTGAGCGCGATCAGGCAAATTTTGCAGTAGATACGCTGGAACAATGTCTGCGAGCGCTGGCGTCGTGAGCGAACAGAGCCGCTACCAAAGGAAGCGTCCCATTCTCGATGTCGGCTGCGGCATCAACAAGCATCCCGGCGCGATCGGCTTGGACCGCAACCCGAACACGCGGGCCGACGTCATCGCCGACCTGGACCATTTCCCGTTTCCCTTCCGCGACGGCTCGTTTCGCGAAGTGCGCGCGACGCACGTGATCGAACACGTCGCCGATGTCATCCGCACCATGGAG
>JBOGMI010000930.1:0-1078 GCA_050746645.1 Bryobacteraceae bacterium
GCGGTCGGCTTCAAACTCGACTATGTGAAGGCGGATGGCGACATATCAAACTACTACCCGGATTTCGTGGTCAGAAGAGCAGGCGGAGAGATCTGGATCGTGGAAACCAAGGGCCGGGAGGACCTGAACGATCCTGGCAAATGGGAGCGGCTAAAGCAATGGTGTGCCGATGCCAGCGCATTGGACGCGAGGATTCAGTACCGCTCGCTCTTCGTGCGGGAAGAAGACTGGGAGCGGTGCAAACCAAAAAGCTTTCAGAATGCGATCGCCGCCTTCGAGTCTCCGGTGCCGGCGGCTCTTTGACGCCTCGGAATGTCTCCGCCCGGCGGATGTACATCTTTCTGCAAAAGGGGTCACCGCTCATCGAAAAATTCAGAGCGGCCACTTTGCAGCCTTCTCCCGTCATTTTTAGACTCTCCGCTATCCCGGCGCTTGGCGGCCCATGCTACGCTGCTTGCGGCAATTTACTTGTCCATCTCATTCATTAAGGAGACGATCGCATGTAGCAAACCAGACGTAAAGTTAATCGTGCCAACGCCCAGCACAGCACCTGTCCGCGCTCCATCGCCGGCAAATTGGCTTTGCTTCGCAAAACCCAGCCGCTGGATCGGCCCGCCCACCCGGTGTTTTCGTGGTGCGGAAGTTGGTTGAAAGGAAAATCTCGAATCGATTTCCGCGAGCAGGCCGTCTGCCGCCTTTTGTTATCCTCACGGGTGCATGAGCGGGACAGTTCTCGATGGCCGGCGGATCAACCAGGAGATCCTCGCCGAACTGAAACCGCGCATTGAGCTCTTGCGCCAGGCGGCCCGGCCCCCGGCGCTCGCGGTTGTGCTCGTGGGTGAAGACCCGGCCTCTCACATCTACGTTCGCAACAAGATTAAAACCTGTCATGAGCTGGGGATCACCAGCATAGATAAAACCTCTGCTGCAACTATTACGACTGAGGATCTCCTCCAGCTCGTCCATGACTTTAACAATGATCCGCAAATCGATGGAATACTTGTGCAATCTCCGCTTCCGCGCCATGTCGATTCGCAGGCTGTCCTGCTGGCGATGAACCCCGCTAAAGATGCCGATG
>JBOGMI010000931.1:0-6539 GCA_050746645.1 Bryobacteraceae bacterium
TGGCGAAATCGGGCATGAAGATGATGATGCGCAATCTGGCGCTGGAGCTGGCGCCGCTCGGCATTACGGTGAACAACATTGCTCCAGGCGCCATCGAAACGCCGATCAATACGAAACTGCTGAACGACCCCAAACTGCTCTCAGAGCTGCTGGCGAACATTCCGCTTGGCAGGCTGGGCCAGCCGAACGATGTCTCCGGACTCTGCGCGTTCCTGGCCTCTTCCGATGCCGATTACGTCACCGGTTCGACGTTCTTTGTCGACGGCGGCTTGACCTGGAATTACAGCGAGCAGTGAGCCTGGCGAAGCTAAGTTCACACAATATGCCGATAGAAGGGGCAATGCGGATTCGTTCGGATGAGGTCTCCGAATTAGTCTCCCTTATTAATCTGAAAACAGATGTCGTGCGCTCTTCAAGAACTTTGTAGTGAAGGGCACGGACCCGGAGTCCCGCAGAATATATTCTTCGATCCGAAGCCCGAGACGATAGTCCGTAATGGATGTTTGCTCGCAATGGCGAATTTCTCCAAAAGCAAGACCGGTTTCCAGATCCACACAAGCCATCTCGCCGACTGAGGTCGGCTCCCTGGCTAGAAGTCCCAACCCGTTTGGGGAAATATCGGTTACTGTGACCGCCAACGGCGTCTTCTTTCCCGTGATGGTTATTGTCGCCGGTATCGTGACCGGGATTCGCTGTTCGGTTCTGAAGTTTCCGTACTTGCCTTCCCGCATCGTAAGTCCGATACGGAACGTGCGGTCATCCTGCCGGTTGCAGTACACCACCTCCGCGCCAATCTTGCGCCCCTGATAGATGATCCCCAACTGCCGCCCGGCCTCAAACAATATGGGCGAGGAGATAACCAGAAACCCTGCATTCACGCGGCAAATCTTTCCCTCCGCATGCACTTCGTTGTCGCCAAATTGAATCGTTACCGGAATCTCGAAACTGGCCGTAGGGGCGTGGTCGTGAAGAGAATGGGCCTCCGGAGCCGCCGCCTCGCCCGGGCCGGAGGCTGCATCCTGCTGGCTCGATTCGGCCTCGCCAGCCTCCTGAACTTGTGGTTCAGCGGCGACCGACAGCGGATTGGGTCCGCGGATCGCTTCCAGTTGCTGAAAGAGCCGTGCGAGCTGAACTTTTTGCACTTCGACCGCGCGCCGCATCTTCTGGGCTCGCCGCCAGTCATTGACCAACTCCTGGGACCGCTCGATTGCGGAAGCGACGGAGGCAACGATCGACAGGGGATCGAACGGTTTCAGAATGTAATCGAGTGCGCCCAATTGCATGCCCTGGACTGCAAGGTCCATGTCATTGCAGCCCGTCAGCAGTACCGTGCTTACAGGCGCCGAGGCATTCCGGAGCGCTTCTTCGCGGAGAGCCGCGAGCAGCGCGAGTCCGTCCATTTCCGGCATGCGGACATCCGACACCACCAGGGCACAGTTTTTCTCCGCTAGAACGGCCAGCGCCTCTCGTCCGTTATTGGCCGTTAGTACGTCGTAACCGGCCTCTTCGAGAAGTATTTTGACAAGTTTTCGGAGAGCCGGTTCATCCTCGACTACGAGTAACGTCGGACGATCCATAATCTTCTTCAGCTCAATGAGTTTTCAACCGCTTCCAGGAATTGCTCTCGCTGGAACGGCTTTGCCAAAATCCCGTCCGCGCCCAAACGGCTGGCCATTTTCAAATAACTGCCTCCGAATGTTCCTGAGATAGCGAGGATTTTTACTTCAGGATATTTACGCCGTAATTCCTGGATAGTCTCAAGTCCTTCTTTTTCCGGCATGACTAAGTCGGTGACCACCAGATTGACCGGATGGCCGTCCGTTCGAAGCTTCGAGCACCACATATCCGGCCTCCTCGAAAACGGTCCGAAGCAGCCTAAGAACCTGCTCATCATCGTCGATAATCAACACTGTCGGGTTGGTTCGTTCGAGTGTTTTCGCAACCTGCTCCAGTAGCGATCCCGGCGTGTACGGCTTCTGCAGAAAGATCGTATCCTGCTGAAACGTGCTGCGAGCGAGCAACGCATGGTCGGTATATCCGGACGTGAAGACGACCCGCAGCCCGGGCCATTTTTTCCGAAGGTGCTCGGCCAGATCCGGTCCGCTCATTTCCGGCATGACCACGTCGGTCAGCAGCATCGCGGGAGGGCGGGGCCAGCTCTCTGCGATTTCCAGCGCCTCGCGCCCATTGCTCGCCTCTGTCACGATATAGCCCGCTTCCCGGAGCACATCGCGAGCGAGAGTGCGCACGCGGGCTTCGTCCTCCACCAGCAGAATCGATGCTCCTTTCCCGGATGATGCTATAGCCTTTGATTTGTCTGCTTCGTGTGATTGTGTAACCGGAGAGTCCAAAGATGGCAAATAGATCCGAAATGTGGTGCCAACATTCGGCTCCGAATAGACGGTCACTGTTCCGCCGCTCTGCTGGACGAGGCCCAGGACCATAGATAAGCCTAGGCCGGTGCCTTTACCGACGCCCTTTGTCGTGAAGAACGGTTCAAAAATCTTGCCTCTTGTCTCCTCGTCCATTCCGCAGCCGGTATCGCTGACCGACAGCACCACGTAATGGCCAGCTGGAATGCCTTGCAGGGAGGCGGACTCTTGCCCCACCTCGACGTTGTGCGTTTCAATGATCAGTTCGCCGCCACGCGGCATGGCGTCGCGCGCGTTGACAGCCAAATTGAGCAAGGCCTGCTCCAATTGCGTACGGTCTGCCTGGATTTGTCCCAAGGCGCTCTCCAGATGGAGCGTGATGCGAATGTCCTCCCCAAGCAGTCTGTGAACCATCTGGTTGATATCGGACACGACTGCATTAAGGTCAAGCGCCTGTACCTGAAGAATCTGTTTCCGGCTAAATGCCAAAAGCTGGCGGGTTAGACTCGCAGCGCGCTGCCCGGCAGCTTGAATCTCCGATACTTTGTTGTAGAGGGGATCGTTTGCAGCGAGCGTCCGCAAGATGCCGTCGCTGTAGCCAAGGATGACTGTGAGCAGGTTGTTGAAATCGTGAGCAATCCCGCCGGCGAGCCGTCCGACGGCCTCCATCTTTTGCGACTGCCGTAGCTGGGATTCGAGGCGTTTCTGTTCCGTGATGTCGGTCACGAGAGCGAGCCGAGCGTTGCGTGATCCGAATACAATACCGCGTGCATTTACCGCGATGGTAATCAAAGTGCCGCTTTTGTGCCGGGTAACGAAAGCCCCGCTGTAGCAATCCGTATCCGCGGCGGCCTTTAGCGAGTCGAGCGTCGCGGGAATTTCTTCGGGAGACTGGATGTCGCGCAGAGTCATGCTCAAGAACTCCTCGCGAGAGTAGCCGTACATCCCTTCGATCGCTCGGTTCGCCGCCAGAAACAGCAAGGTTTCCGCGTCATAGACGCACATCGGCAGAGGGCTGTCTTCGAACAGCATGCGGTACCGTTTTTCGCTCTCCTGCAGAGCGCGCTCTGCCTGCCGGTGTTCGGTCAGATCGAGCATCGAGCCGATCATGTGCAGCGCTTTGCCGTCGCTGTCGCGCACAACGTATCCTCTATCGAGCACATCAGCATAGGATCCCTCCGCGCGGCGGTAACGGTATTCGTTCGACCAATGGTCCTCGGTGCTGTCGATTACCGCCTGAATGCTGGCAACAATCCTCTCCCGGTCATCGGGATGCAGGCGTTCCTGCCAGCTCGTCTCGCCGATCTGCTCGGTCGTGTAGCCGAAAGGTATCTCGTCGCCGTCGCTCCATTGCACCTGATTGCTGACGAGGTCCCAATTCCAGATAGCTCCCTTCGCGGCCATGGCGACCAGGCGGTGCCGCTGTTCGCTTTCGCGCAACTGCTGTTCGGCTTTCCGGCGTTCGGCGATCTCGGCCCGCAGCGATGCCGTTAGTCCATTTAGTTCACTGGTTCGTTCTCGTACTCGCTCTTCTAAATCTTCCTTCAAATTCAGAAAGTCGGCTTCCGCTTGTTCCCGGCGGCGCAGATGGCGAGTCAGGGAAAGGAAGCACAAGATCACCAGGATTCCACCCAAAATGCTGCCTGTGGCGACCACGACTCGCGCCACCACGGAGCTGTGGCGCGAACTGCTGCTGCGCTTGTGTAGTAGTTGCGCCTCCTCGACTCCGATCTGCTCGAACAGCGCGCGGATCGGGATCATTGTCTTTCTGCTGTCAAGCGATTCGGGTGTGAAGAGGGGATGCGAATGCGCTCCTTGCCGCGCAAGAATGGAACCTTCGGCGCTCAGCGCCTGTCGCAGCAGGGGTTCCAGGGTGTTTAGTTGCTTTTGCCGGCGCGGATTGTCAGCCGTAAGACTACGCAGGCGCGCAAAGTGAACGGCTAATTGCTGCCGCGCGTCTTCGAATTCTTTCCGCAGTTTCGGATCGCCTGTCAGCAAGAATCCCCGCTCGTTGCTTCCGGCGCTCCCTAGGGCACCGGCAACATCGATTAATTCGCCAAGAACGTCTTCGGTATGCGTGACCGCGGCCGTCTCTTTGATCGACTGTCGCAAAAGGCTTTGGCAGATGAACCCTATCATGATGAGCAGCACGAGCGCGCAGGCGAAGCCGACCCGCACCTTCGTATGGATGCTGACTCTGGGTTTCCTCGAAACACCTAAAAGTAAATCGGCATTTTTAGAGGGCTTTTTCAGCGATGCACTCAAAATCCCTGTGCGAAACTGATGGGTTTCTCACAGAAAGGCTCCAAGGTTAAGGCTGGCCAATAAGCGCATTCCACTTACTCCCTCTGAAGTAGCGTATGAATTCCGTCGAGCAGGATACGAGGTTCAGATGAGAGTGTCGCCGGTGCGCCTGGTGTCGTAACCGGTAACGGTCTGGAGTTTCTTTCGCAGCACCACACGATTAAGGAGATCGAGGGCCCGCTCGTACGGCGGGCAAATCCAAGCCGTAGCAGCGTGCGGCGGACCGGGTGGCGATGCAGCAGTCGGCGGCGCCGCTGGCGATCTCCTTGGCGGCCGCAAGATGGCCGCTTGCCAGATTGTCGTATCCGCTGACGGCGCTAGCGGCTATCCCGGTCCTTCGCAAGCCCTTATCGAACAGGGCTCTGCTACCCGAGCCCTTCTCGCGGTTGACCAGGGTAACGTTCTTGCGGCCCAGGTTGGCAAGCGAGCGAATCGCCTTCGGATTGCCGCGCCGCACCACGATTCCCTCTTCCCAGGATGCGAAGGTCACCATCCGGACCGCATCTTTCCGAAACAGACGTCGGACCATCGGAAAGTCGGGTTCCGGGCGATCTTAAATCGAGCCATACGGCGGCCATCTCGCCGTGTTTCCCAACAGCGATCGCATCCAGACCTTCGCGTGCCGATCCAGGAACATCATTAATGGCAACGGGCTTGGACCAGGAGCGTCCTCCGTCCTCCGATCTCCACACTACAAGATCGCCGGCAGCGGGCAATCCATAAGCATGTGGTCCAGTCGCCGCTGTTTTGCCATATACCGCGCTGACCAGGATAGTCTTGCCGGAAAGGACAACGCGCGGACCGCGGTGCCGGCCTAACGCCAACACCGGGACCCGTGCGACCTCCCTGGCAGCGGAGAAAGTATGTCCGTTGTCGCGGGAGGTCGAGATCCAGATCGAGTCTCCGCTGCCAAATACAACCGCCGTCAATCCCCGAGCCGACGCAAGTTGCGGCTGGCGATTGGGCTGCGAAGGCTGTACGGGAGTAATGGAGCTAATGAATGCCGGCAACAAGAGTATATGCATTGGAGATGGAAATATATACCTGCCTCGAACAAATGCCCGAGGCAACTTACAACACAAGGAATGGAATCTTACGAGAGGATCGAGGAAGGAGGGCCGCGCTTTTGCCGCGAACGATGATAAGAAATGCAGTAAGTGGCGTCCGTCTGCGGGGAAAGGGCAGGGTTCCGAAGCATATCCGCGAATCGTGCTTGGCCAATACCGGGAGCGCAGGACTGCGCTTGCACGACGGCAACGGACTGCAGACGGTAGGGGCAATTCTCAGCAATGGCGGGAACAGCAGATCCAGGATTTGCCGTCCCGGCCATCCGCATCGTGCAATGATGCTTGCCGTCTCTCCGGCAGCAGAGAGGTACCGTCAAGTCAGTAGCGGCAGCCAATGCAGGCAGAACCAGCAACCAACTGAACACCACTGCCAGGACGATAGCAATCCCGCGCCGCATCGAAGTTTGAGTGTATCGCAAAATAGATCACAGCTCTCGACGACCGAAGGCGATAGAGCTATCGCTCCGCCAGTCACGGACGCCTTGTGGCGGTATGCGATGAGGGCGGGTACTCTGCACGCGGGCGATCTGCCGGGTCCGACGCCGGCGGCGTGAATCCGCCGGGAGGCGGTTCGATTTCGGCCGCGAACGTAAACGGTTTTTCAAGCGACAAGCAGCGCGAATAGAAACGCCGGTCCGGGATCAAATCGCGATTTATTTCGGCAAACATCGTTTGTTCGGAAGCATCGAACAGCGGCTCCCAATCTAAATCGGAAACGCCGCTCAGAAAGGGCGAATAGACGACGCGCTTGCCGCGGCGAAGCGCATGCGCGCCGGCCCAGGCGCCGAGCAACGCC
>JBOGMI010000932.1:0-1712 GCA_050746645.1 Bryobacteraceae bacterium
ATAACGAACCCTTCAGTTCCATTATCCGAACTGTACAGTTGCATCGCAACCTGCTGACTGGATATTATGACGGTTAGCGCCGATTCCATCGGGCGTGAGCTCCCTTTTGCGCTCGTTCGCGCCGCTCTTCGAGGCTAACTGTTGCCCAATAATTCCGTGAAACTTGCCCCATAGTCCGCCGGAACACCTCCGATTGGGCGGGACTCCTAATGTTCCGGTTCAGCGCCGAGTTTCGTATTTGTGTTTCGCGCAACAGCGCATCGAGGCCTTTGCTCAGAGCGTCATAGCGAGAGACTTCGCATTGTTTTGCGACTCGATTCAGCTTTTTGTAAAAAGATTCAGTGGCTTCTAGCCAGACGGGCCGCCGCGTGTCGTCAGGAGCTTGCGCCTCGTGCCGGGTTCGTTCGGATATTGTCCTCACGATATCCCTCTCTTCGCGGCCACCGCAAGGTTTCCTCGGTCATTACCAAAGACGGCGTAAGCGTGATCGACAACCAGGCCCATTCCATCACTGCTGATGTTTGCCGGGCATTCCGGCCACAGCACACGGATTGGCTCCAACCAGCCGTCGAGCTTTTCTCGAAATCGGCGCGGCCGTGCATACTCAATCGATCCGATCTGGCTGGCCAGGCCGCGGGCCCCAAACAGCGGAATCATCTCCTTCCCCTTCGCCAAAAAGCACCGGTATGAGAGCCACATGAATAGATCCAGAACCGCCGGAGCTGACGCCAGCACCTTCACTGCTTCGAGATCTGCCGGTATCGGGTGCGCCACAATCTCGCGATAGAACTCATCACTGAGGACAATCACATTCTCGAATTGGTCGGAAAGCGGATATTGCTCGGGATCGCGACTATACCAGATCTGCGCTTCGCGAAAAAAGCTGAAGCGTGAACGCTGGACCACCTTGGCTGTTCCTCGAAACGTATCGCTGCCGAAGAAAATCGTCGCGCCGAAGATTCGTTCGAAGGCAGCCACCAATCGCCGGTATTCCTTGCCGCCTTTGTGCATTCCGAATGTTGCCAGCATTTCGGCAGCGGTGCGGAACCGAATCGTTTGACTCTGTTGGCGCACTGCCAGCGTGGCCAGATAAATCGGCACAATCCGGTCTTGGCCAAACGGCAGACCGTAATTCGGATGCCCAGTGATCTGCAGAAGGAAATCGCCGTTTCGCCGCTCGTACAGCATCTCGCTGGCAGGTGGTCTGCGCACCGGCAGTCCACACAGCACAAAGGGTCTCGAACTGAATCCCACGTTCTGCTTTCCTTCCTCGCGCCTCATGCGCACACAGCAACTGCCTTCGGCTTGCCGCAGCTTCTGCTTCGAAACCACCAACTCCGGCAGCATCCGTTTCAAACTGGTGCCGACGGGCTCCAGTCCGCCGCCCCCGCTCGTGTTCTGCCCGAGCGCACCTCGGGCGTTCCAGTTTTGCAACGCTCACCTCGCGTAGCGTTGAAAAGGTTCAACGCGCGTTGAGCGAATGATTTTGGAGGTGACTATTTGCTGGTTTTCGGGAGCTCAAGCATTACCGGCTTCAGGAATGCGATTAATGCGTTAAGCCGGGATTCGCACAAAAATGAGGAAACTCCATGGATCTCTATGCACTGGGTGGATCTCCATGAACGCCGTTTTCCTTTATAAACAAACGAGTATTGGATTCCCAAGCTGGACGTCGCGGGTTCGATCCCCGTCTCCCGCTCCATGTTTTCAAT
>JBOGMI010000933.1:0-2271 GCA_050746645.1 Bryobacteraceae bacterium
TTTTTCGCTGTTGGGGTTTGGCGGTTTTGCCTTCGCCGTCATCCTTCCGGTTCTGTTTCGCCTCTATGGCAGTTCCCGGATCGACCAAATTACCCCAGAATGGTTGGAGAGCTTTTCCGCTTCGACGTATAGTCCCATGGAGCGCCTGCTCAATGGGGACGATTTTGGTTTTCTGAAGCGTCAGGCAGGTTACGATTCCGCCATGATCCGGCGATTTCGCCGCGAGCGCCTCCGCATTTTCCGCCAATACCTCAACCGCATTATCGTCGATTTCAACCAACTCCATCTGGCGGCTCGCATTCTCATCGCCAACAGCGCCGAAGACCATTCCGCCTTGCTCAACCATCTCGTCTGGCTCAAGCTTCGGTTCGGTGCGGCAGTCGTACAGGCCGAATGCAGCTATCTGCTCTGCCGTCTGGGCTCGAGCACAGTCTCGGTGCGCGCGCTCATCGCCCGCCTGGAAGAGATGAGCGCTCAGTTGAACTCACTCAGCATGCCCAACGCGTATAGCGTCAGCTAGCTTCCACAAATCTTTTCAGGTCCGCCCTCGCCTCCCGGTATCCCGCAAACTGCTTTTCCGCCTCCTTAAACTCGCGCGTGTGTACACATCTCCGTGCTCCCCGATGTTCGGTCGGATACCGCAGGTGCAGCATCTCGTGAAAGAGAATGTAGCGCACCAGGCGCCGCGGCGCCCTTTCCGAATCCAGCAGATTGCTCAAGACGATCGCGTTGTGTGAAGGGTCGTAGTGGCCGAGCGTAGTGCGCGAAGGCCGCAGCGTCCAGCCCAGCCGCGGCCCCGCCATTAGGCCATGAAAGTATTCGGCATTCAGCTCTTCAAAAATCTTTTCCAGATCGAAAACCCGCCCCGCCGGTGGCAGGAATGTTTTCCGCCCGCGCTCCTGCTGGACCAGGTGGAGCATGCGGCGCATCTCCGACCGGTTGAGATATCTGCGGTAGCGCGCCAGCGCCATCCGGTCCGGCGCTCTGCCGAGGAGCTTGGCGATCAGAATCGAGGCCAGCGCTTCGTGAATCGGCGCCGGAGCGCCCTCCAGCAGATCGCTGATGTCCGCTTCGAGATGGCCAGATGCCAGGCGGATGCGGCTGTTGGCGCTGGCATACTTGCGGAACCGTATGCTGATCCGCGGCAGGGGCGTGCGTGGTTTTAAGGTGCGAAACACGCGCGCGTAAATCTGCTCCACCGTCTCGAAAAGCAGCGCCGCCTCGACTTGCATTTTTCCCGACTGTACCATGGAGATTCATGTATTCCGAAGAGGAGATTCTTGCCAGCAGCTAAAATCACCGCTGTCGGGCGCTTCATTCCGCCCGATGTATTGACCAACGAAGACCTTTCCAGGATGGTCGAAACCAACGACCGCTGGATCGTCGAGCGCACCGGCATTCGCGAGCGCCATATTGCCGATAAACAGACCGCCACATCCGATATGGCGGTCGCCGCCGCGCGTGAGGCGCTTGAACGGCGCGGCATCGGCGCCGCCGAAATCGACGCCATCCTGGTCTGCACCGTCACCCCGGACATGATGTTTCCTTCTACCGCCTGCCTGGTTCAGGACCGGCTGGGAGCGACAGGCGCCTGGGGATTCGATCTGGTCGCCGCCTGCTCCGGTTTCGTCTATGGCCTGACCGTCGCGGCGCACCTGGTCGCGGCCGGCACGCATTCCAAAGTGCTGGTCATCGGCGCCGACACTATGTCGCGCATCATTGACTACACCGACCGGTCCACCTGCATTCTGTTCGGCGATGCCGCGGGAGCCGTGATCGTGGAGCCTTCCGAGGATCTCGAACTCGGATTCATCGGCCATTTGAACGAAATCGACGGCTCCGGCGCTTGCTTCCTTAATATGCCCGCCGGAGGCAGCCGCCTGCCTGCCAGCGAGGAAACCGTCGCCAAACGCCAGCACTTCGTCAAGCAGGAGGGGCAGCAGGTCTTCAAATATGCCGTGCGCAAGATGTACGAACTTTCGGATGCCATCCTGCGCCGGTACGGGTTTACGCCTTGCGATGTGAAGATGTTCATCCCCCACCAGGCAAACCGCCGTATCATTACCGCAACCGCCGATCGGCTTCCACTGCCGGAAGACCGCGTGCTCCTGAATATCGATCGCTACGGCAATACGACCGCCGCGACTATCCCGCTCGGCATATACGACGCATTGGCCGACGGCAAGCTGACCAAGGGCGATTTGGTGTTGCTGGCGGCCGTCGGCGCCGGCTACACCGCGGGAGTCAATCTCTGGCGCTGGGCCTATTAAG
>JBOGMI010000934.1:0-3645 GCA_050746645.1 Bryobacteraceae bacterium
ACCAGGAGCTGACGCAAATGCGCACCTCGCAGGCGCAAACGCAGCTCCCTGCCGAGGTAAACGCCACGGGAGTGACGGTGCAGAAATCGCTCTCCTCTCCGCTGCTGCTGATTGCGTTGTATTCGCCGCACGGAAGCTATAACGGCACGTTCCTAGCCAACTATGGCTACATCAATATGGTCGATCAGATCCAGCGCATCCCAGGCATCGCAGAGGTAGTTATTTTCGGAGCAGGGCAATACTCGATGCGCATTTGGGTGGATCCGCAACGGCTCGCGGCCATGGATGTCACGGTGCCCCAGATTATTGCGGCGCTGAAGGCGCAAAACACCATCAATCCCGGCGGGCAGATCGGCGGAGAACCGGCGCTGAATGGAACGCAGTTTACTTACGCTGTGCAGGCGCAAGGCAGGCTAGTTAGCAAACAGGAATTCGGCAACGTTATCCTGCGCACCAACCCCGACGGATCGACTCTGCGGTTGAAGGACGTGGCGGATATAAAGCTCGGAGCGCAGAACTATAACAGTTCGGGGCGCTATAACGGTAAACCCTCGGCGATCCTGGCCATCTTTCAGCTTCCCGGCTCCAACGCGGTTGCCGACGCCAAAGCGATACGCGCGGAACTGAAAGACCTCTCCGCGCGTTTTCCCCCCGACTTGGCCTACAAGATCAGCCTCGATACGACCCAGGCAGTTAGCGATAGCATTGGCGAGACGCTGCAGACCCTCGCCGAGGCGCTCGGGCTGGTGATCCTGGTCGTCTTCATTTTTCTCCAAGACTGGCGCGCCACGCTGATCCCGTTTGCCGCCATTCCCGTAGCGCTGGTTGGCGTGTTCGCCGTCTTTCCGCTGGTCGGATTCACCATCAATACGCTCACCTTGTTCGGTCTTGTGCTGGCCATAGGACTCGTGGTGGATGACGCGATCGTTGTAGTGGAGGCCTGCCAGCGCCATATCGAGGAGGGAATGACCCCGCGCGATGCGGCTCTTAAGGCCATGAGCGAAGTGGCTGGGCCGGTTGTCGCCACCGCGCTCATTCTGGCCGCGGTGTTCGTGCCGACGATCTTTATTCCCGGCATTACCGGCCGGCTGTATCAGCAGTTCGCCGTGACCATCGTCATCTCCGTGTGCCTCTCGGTGTTCAATGCGCTATCTCTCAGTCCCGCGCTGTGCGCGCTGCTGCTGCGCCCGAAGAAAGAACACGGCCTGATGGCTCGCATTTTCAGCGGATTCAATCGCGGCTTCGACCGCTTCCGCGAAAGCTATCTTCACGTATCCGGCTTCCTCATTCGCAAATTCGTGTTCTCGCTGCTGTGCCTGGCCGCCATCGCCGCCGTTGCCGTTTTCATCGCCGGCCGGCTTCCGACTTCGTTCATTCCGGAAGGAGACCAAGGCTATCTTTTCATCGCGATGCAATTGCCGGATGGGGCTTCCATGCAGCGAACCTCCGCCGCGGCCCGCCAGGTGGAGAAGATTGTGATGAACACGCCGGGTATCCAGGGCATCACCTCGGTCATGGGCTTCAGCCTGCTCAGTAGAGTTGAGTCCAGCTACGGCGCCTTCTTTTTCGTTACTGAAAAGCCCTGGGGCGAGCGCAACCAGCCCGACGAGCAGTTCAAGGCGATCCGGGCACATATTATGCGAGGGCTGCAAACCGTGAAGGACGGGACAGCGTTCTCGTTCTCGCCGCCCGCGATTCCCGGGGTGGGCACCTCCGGCGGCATCACCTTCATGCTGGAAGATCGCGCGGGCAGTGGGCCGGCGTTCCTATCCGCAAACCTGAAGAAGTTCATGGCGGCGGCTAGTAAGCGTAAGGAACTGGCTGGCTTAATGACTACTTACGATCCCGATTCGCCGCAACTGCTTGCTCAAGTAGACCGGGCCAAGGTCATACGCCAGGGTGTCGATATTTCCGATGTATACCAGACGCTGCAAACGTATCTCGGCGGATACTTAGTGAATTACTTCAACCGCTTTGGCCGCCAGTGGCAAGTGTATGTGGAAGCCGATGCAAAGTATCGCCAGAGTCCGCGGGATATTTCGCAGTTTTACGTCTCCAATAACAAGGGCGGCATGGTTCCTCTTAGTGCGTTCGTTCATCTGAAACCGATTACGGCGCCGGAGTTCATCATGCGCTACAACGAGTACGATTGCGCGCAGATCAATGCGCAGGCCGCTCCGGGATACAGCACCGGGCAGGCCATGAAGGCGCTGGAAGAGGTCTTCCAGCAGACCATGCCGCACCAGATGGGCTATGGCTACATGGGAATGTCCTATCAAGAGGATAAAGCGGCCCATGGCCTGTCTCCTACGACAGTTTTCGGCCTTGCCGTAATCTTCGTTTTTCTCATTCTGGCCGCTCAATACGAGAGCTGGTCGCTGCCCTTCAGCGTGCTGCTCGGCACCCCGATCGCACTGTTTGGCGGTTATCTGTTTCTCATGTTCCGCCAGTTCGACAATGATGTTTACGCCCAGATCGGCGTGGTCATGCTGATCGGACTTGCGGCAAAAAATGCCATTTTGATCGTGGATTACGCCAAACGTCAGCATGAGGAACACGGTAAGAGCGCCTATGAAGCCGCGCTGATTGGAGGACGTATCCGGCTGCGCCCGATTTTGATGACCGCTTTCGCCTTTATCGGCGGTTGTATACCGCTGTGGCTGGCCACCGGTTCCGGTTCGCTGGCGCGCCAGATTATCGGAACTACCGTCATCGGCGGAATGCTCGCCGCAAGCCTGATTGAGATCTTCATTATCCCGGTCTCCTTCGATGTTGTAGAAAGAATTTTTGCCCGCCGCCGCGGCAAGCACCCCCAGCCGGAACTGCAGCCGGCCACGAGGGAGCACGCTTGATGCGGATTCGCATAGCGGCGGTATGTCTCGCCGCCGTTCTGCTCGCCAGTTGCACGGTGGGCCCGAACTACAGCCGGCCCAAAATAAACGTGCCGTCCTCCTATCGCGGGCAAATGCCGGCGCCGCAGGCAAACGTCGCCTCGCTCGGCAGCGAAAAATGGTGGCAGGTGTTTCAGGATCCCGCGCTCCAGCAGTTGATCCGCGCCGCCCTGAAGCAGAATTACAACGTGCAAATCGCCGCCAGCCGCGTTCTGCAAGCGCAGCAGCAGATTGTGGTAACGCGCTCCAACAAATTCCCCAATGTCGATGGTTCGGCGAACTACACGAGCCAGCGCATTCCCGGGTTATATACCCGCGGCGTAGTAGCGCTGGAGGGGTCGGTGTCGTGGATCCTCGATTTCTGGGGGCAGTACCGGCGGGCCACGCAAGCCGCACGCGCCGGGCTGTTGGAACAGGAATGGAACCGGCGCGCCGTGATTGCCACGCTGGTTTCCGACGTGGCGGCCAGCTATTTTCAGCTTCGCGCGCTCGATTTGGATTTACAGATTTCAGAGCGCACGCTGGGAGCGCGCCAGCAGTCGCTGAAGCTGACGAATACGCTTTACAAGGGCGGCGCCAACACGCTGCTGGATGTCCGCGAAGCAGAGCAACTGGTACAGCAAGCGGCCGCCTCGATTCCCGATCTTCAGCGCCAGATTGAACAGCAGGAGAACGCCATCAGCATCCTGCTCGGCGAGAATCCAACCGCGATTGTGCGCGGCAAAGCGCTGAGGGAGCAGCCGCTGCCCAAAGC
>JBOGMI010000935.1:0-3222 GCA_050746645.1 Bryobacteraceae bacterium
GTCCTGCTTCAAGTCATAAAGTTCATCGAAATCGAATCCGTTGTAGACATATTTGTAGTCCTTGGTCATGATAATTCTTTGCGTGTAATAGAGCTCTACCCCATTCATTTGGGTAAAAACGGCTTCCCTCCAATTTGCCGGTGTCTTACCTTTCAGCCAGGGAACCAGGCTCTTGCCAGACATCCGGTAATCCGAGGATGGAACCCCCGCAGCCTCCAGAAAGGTCGGAGCAAAGTCCGTCGTGGATACAAATGCGTCCACCTGCCGCCCCGGATTGGCAATGCCGCGAGGCCAGCGAATAATAGTGGGGATGTTATATGCCTCGCGAAAACTTGGAACACCCTTGGCATATAACCCGTGCGCAGCCGCGTAGTCTCCGTGGTCCGCCACGAGGAGGACGATCGTGTTATCGGCTTGTCCTGTTTTTTCCAAGGCATCCAGCAGAAGGCCGAACAGGGCATCCTGCATGGTCACTTTGGCCCAGTAGTGCAGAATGGCTTGCTTCACCTCGTCATCGCTCATTTGGTCCCAATACTGGTACCTCATGCGCTGATAGATTCGCGGCTTGTCCGCCATTGTGTCGCGGAAGCTGGGAGGGAGCTTGATCGACTTTGGATCATACATGTCAACGAATTTCTTGGGCACATCATACGGGTCATGGGCGCCACTATTCGAAATCATTAAGCCCCACGGCTTGCCGGTGCCGGCCAAACGCTGCAACTTTTCGATCCCGACCCGAACAGCCCTGTAGTCCGACCGTTTGGTGTCAAAACCATCTGGCCCGGAGATTGCCAGCGTTCTATACATCTGCGCATTTCCCCATCCCGGACGGAGTACTTCGCCAGGCTTTCTATGGTCGCGCTCCCCGAGTTCCTCCTTCGCTTTTGCCCAACGGCTGTCTTTTCTCGTACGTCCAGCTACAAAGTGGCTTGGCCAGTAGTCCGGCTTTCCTCCGCTTTTGCTGTAAGAGTTTGTCCAGCCGGCATCCTGCGGGCTTAGGTCGCGTCCGACATGCCACTTGCCGGAATAATCGAGTTCATAGCCGGCGCTTCGCAAATACTCCGCGAAGTACTTGGTTCCAGGATAAGGATTCGCGTGAATTGCCGTATCGGTATTGACGTTGTTGAAGACCCCATGTTCACTGGGGTAAAGCCCGCTCTGGAAACTAGCCCGCGAGGGGCAGCAATGCGGATACGGACAATATGCACTGTTGAATAACACACCCTCAGCGGCGACCCGGTCTGCATGAGGAGTGAGGCAAGGATAGCCTGGCAATACGGTCTGCCCCTGCGTCTGGTCCGGCATAAAAATCAGGATGTTGGGCCGCTCGCCCGATTGATGGGCGGATGCCTGGGCTCGAGAGGCTTCAGGTTTGAGCAAGCTCGCGCTTGTCAAGGCCGCTCCACTCTGCAGAAAATTCCTTCGTGTCGACTTCTCCATGGTCACCCTTTGATATATGAATTCGTATTTACTTCTGTTGCTGAACCCGCAGCATTACAACGCCGCGTCCCGGCACCACAGCAGAATATCCATCCTTTAAGGGACCCAGTTCCCGGTGGGCCCACAAGTCGCGAACTTCCAAGGCTCCATGCATGCCGATATCGCTCCACTGGACCTTAATCCGTGCCGGGGTCGTCGCGCGATTAAACAAAGCCACAGCCATTGCTCCTCCCGATAAGGGCTTCACCCATACCTCCTGGTCATCGCCCCCACCCAGTTCGACAGTTGAGCGGCGCGGCAACGGCAGCGTCTCACGAATCAACAGTTTTTTCCCTGCTTTGTAGCGCTCAACCGGATATCCCTCGCGGCCCAGCGGATCCTGATCAACGGCGATCACTTCGCGGTTGGTGAGGATCTTGAGCGTTTCAGATGTCATGTGCCTCAAGTCGTTGCCAGCAATCAACGGAGCCGCCAGCATCGCCCAGAGGCTCATGTGGGTGCGATCTTCGGTCGCAGTCATGCCGCCGTTGCCGACCTCCAGCATGTCCGGATCATTCCAATGGCCGGGACCAGCATACTTTGCCAGCCCAACCTGGAGGTCGAAACCGATATGCGACATCCGTGACCAGTTATCCTTAATATCGCCGGTGGTCCTCCAAAGATTGCCTCCCACCGCTGCACCCCACTTCCAAACATCCTCGCGCCCATACTGGCAAAGGCTATAAACAATCGGCCGATGGCTCTTTCGGAGCGCCCGGTACATCTTCCGGTACGCAGCGTGCATTTGGCTAGGTTTATAGACTTTTCTCCCACTGCACCAGTCGTATTTCAGATAATCAATTCCCCATTTTGCGTACGTCTCTGCGTCCTGGTCCTCATGCTTATAGCTGCCCGGAAAATATCCGCCATACCGCTGTCCACAAGTCTGCGGTCCGGGGGAAGAATAGATTCCGAGCTTCAAACCCTTGCTGTGAACATAATCTGCAAGAGCCTTCATGTTTGGAAAACGCTTGTTGGGATGAATAAAACCCTTTGCGTCGCGTTTTCCCTGCCAACAGGCATCAATGTTGATATAGGTATAACCCGCCGCCTTCATACCACTGGAAACCATTGCGTTGGCTTCCTCTCTTACAACGGCATCGTTAACTGTGCATTTAAAGTGATTCCAACTGTTCCAGCCCATGGGCGGCGTTCGAGCGAGTTCGGGCCGTTGCCCGAAGAGTGTTCCTGCTCCCACAAACAAGAGAACCAGGACAATCAGGATGCATTGATTGCGGAACACACGAAGGTACGGGAGGTAAGGGCCGCTCGAGAATAAGCGCTGGACCGTGAGAACTATACAGGTATGATCAAAACGTCTCATTGGGGTCCGGCCTCTTCATAAAAATCCTAGAAGGTGACTTGTGCGCCTAGCTGGATGACTCGCGCGGGTCCGGAGGAACTAATAATTCCGAAACCCGGGGAGCCGAAACTCGATCCAGGAAGTCCGAAGTTTGTACGGTTGAAAGCGTTAAAGAATCCGCCCCGCACCTGTAGTTTGACCCGCTCGCTGAAGCGAAAATCTCGTAACAGCGAAAAATCGAAAGTGATCATGCCGGGAGCCCGGATGATTCCGACGCCCGCATCGCCGAACTGAAATAGCGCCGGTTGTGCAAAAGCGGCGATGTTAAACCATTTCTGTATGGATCGCTGGCCTCTCGGCAAGGTGGGATCGCCCACCACATTTGGCCGGAGAGGTCCGGCGGAAAAAGCATTTGTTGTGTTTGTCTGCGCCGTCACTGT
>JBOGMI010000936.1:0-1712 GCA_050746645.1 Bryobacteraceae bacterium
CCGCTCGATTCTCTGCTGCGGAAGCCGGTGCACTCTTCCCGGCCGAAGACGATGGAGGATTGCGGACAGGCATATGGGTACATCTTGTACCGTGCACATCCAAAGCACGGAGGGCGCGGTACCCTGACGATCGATGGAGTTCACGACTTCGCTGTCATTCACCAGGGGAAGCGTTTCCTCGGGATGCTCGATCGAAGGCTTCACCAAAAAACCCTGAACATCTCGCTCGCATCCTCTCAGCCGCTGGATATTCTTGTCGAGAATATGGGTCGCATTAACTTCGGCCCGCGCCTGGTCAACGATACGAAAGGGATCACCGGGGCCGTCACACTCGATGGGCAGGAGATCGAGGGATGGGAAATGTATCCGCTGCCGATGACCGATCTTTCCGCTCTCGAATTCTCGGACGAAATCGCCGGCCGGCCCGCCTTCTATCGCGGCACATTCGATTTGGAGACCACCGGCGATACATTTCTGGATATGCGCGGCTGGGGAAAAGGCTGCGTTTGGGTCAATGGGCGGAACCTCGGGCGCTACTGGAGCCTGGGTCCGCAGCGCAGCCTCTATCTTCCCGCCCCGTGGCTTAAGACCGGACCCAACGAAGTTGTGGTTTTTGACCTATTTCAGGCGAGCTCACGAACGATTAGAGGGAGCCGAGACCCGATTTACGATCTCACGGTCAAGCCGGAATCGCCCGCTTAACCGCAGGATTTAAATCGCGTGTCCGTGTATCCAACTGGCTGCGGCGGTGGCGGCCAGGGCGGCGAAGAAGATACCGACTACGCCCGTGTTCTTGCGGTTCGGGAATACGGTGTGGAAGCCGAGGAATAGAAAACTCCCGGCGATGACAGCGAGCACCGCCGCGGTCCACCAATCGCCGAAAGCGGCGGCGCCGGAGCGGTTTGCGGAAGGCTCGACAAAGGCGCCGAGCAGGGTGACCAGTTCCACCGCAACGCTTACGCCGACGGCCATGCGTGTGGACTTCATCGAGCGGCGCGCGATCCACCCCAAGGCCAGACCTTCGGGAATTTTGTGCAGAGCCAGGCCAACCGGCGCCGCCACTCCGGCCAGCGCCTGGGCGGTGAGCATGCGCACGCTCCAGCCATCGAAGAAGCTGTGTATCGCCGTCGCTCCAAAGAGCGGTAACAGGATGCGCTCGGGAGACGAATGTTCCGCGCCCAGTAGCAGGCGATCCAGCAAGCCCACCGCGCAAAACACGACGGCCGTGAAACCGGCCGCGATGGGCCAACCCGAAAGCTCCGCAATCTCCGGCAGCAGCCAGAACAGCCCGATGCCCAGCAGCAAGCCGCCGCCCGCGGCCGAAAAATGCGCCGACAACAGCCGCTTTTGTCCGAGCGAAACCCCGATCGCCACGCCGCAGAGCGCGAGCAAGGTCAAAGCCCATGCGGCAGCCATTCTATTGGCCGGACACTTTCACGACGAAATAGGCGAACGGTTTGCCGCTCCGAACCAGAAGCCAGTGCGGCGTGCGCGCGGGGATGTGTACGATATCGCCGGCGGAAAGGGTATGCCGCTCGCCGCCGCGAATGGAACTGCCGCGAATTTCTCCGGGTTTCAATGTTTTCGGATTCACCAGCTTTCCGCCTGTCACCAGGGTCGCGCTTCCACCGACGACGAAAAAAATGTCCGCATCGTGCGCGTGAAACTCGGCCGATCCGGTCGCCTTGCGCACCGCAAGCATCGTGCGATGG
>JBOGMI010000937.1:0-3788 GCA_050746645.1 Bryobacteraceae bacterium
GAAGCGCTGCCTCACACCGGGACTCCTGTGGTCACGCGCAAGAAATTGCCCGCGCGCCGCAAACCTCGTTAAGAAACAATGGTTTACCCTGCAAAATTTACTCCGCCTCAGGGGTGAACATCCGTTATCCCGGCATATTGATCTCTTTCCCGCCCCGGCTTACATTCGTCCTGTCCCCTGAAGGAAGGGACGGACGTGCTGCGCTGGGCCGAGGAGAGTCTGCTGCATCTGAAACGCGAGGAGATGGGCGAATACTACGGGCGGTATCGTCTGCATGTGCCGGACGCCGAGCGCGCCATGGCGCACTCGCTGGAGCGTTACGGACAGCTCTCGCCGGTGGTGGTGTGCCTGCGCCAGGAGCGTTACGAACTGATCGACGGCTTCAAACGTTTGGGAGCGGCGCGCCGTCTGCCGCAGATGGAGCAGCTTTCCGCCCGGCTGCTGGAGGCGGACGAGCGCGCGGCGAAAGCCGCCATCTACGGGCTCAATCGCGCCGGCGGGCGCACGCGCGAACTGGAGGAAGCCTGGATTATTCAGGCGCTGGTGCGCGAGGACGGCATGAGCCAGGTGGAAGTGGCGGAACTGCTGGGCCGCCACAAGAGCTGGGTGTGCCGCCGCCTGGCTTTGATCGAGCGCCTGGGCTCGGAAGCGCGCGACGAATTGCGTGTCGGACTGCTGTCGCCCACTGCGGCGCGGCAGCTCGTGCGGTTGCCGCCGGGCAACCAGGCCGAAGTGCTCCAGGCGGTGCGGCGCGAAGCGCTCTCGACCGCGGAACTGGCGGGCGTGGCCGATCTCTGGCTGGGATGCGCCGACCGCAGCCAGCAACAATATATCCTCACGCATCCGCGCCAAGCCCTGACCCAGGCCCGCGGCTCGACGGCGCCTGGGCGCGATCCGCGGCTGAGCGAGGCCGGCAACCAGGTCTGGAAGCGCATCGGGCTGTTATTGGACGTGCTGGGGCGCATGGAGGTCTGGCTGGCGCATTACGGCCGCTCGGGATTGACGGCGGACGATCGCGCGTTTCTGGCGCCACGCTTTGAAAAGCTCTCGCGCGATGCCGGCTCGGTGGCGGCGCTCAGCCGCGACCTGGTGAGCGAGTTAAAAGTCGCATGAAGGAATCCATCCGCAACGAGATCGTGCGCTTGCACTATGCAGGGACCGCGCAACGCGCCATCGCGCGTCTGCTGGGAATCGACCGCAAGAGCGTCTATCGCGTGCTAAAAGCTCACGAAAATCGCCGCTTGGGTGTGGAGGAAAACAGAAGCCGAGGCCGGCCCAGCCTGCTGGACCCATTCGCTCAGCCGATTGCGCAACTGCTGGAGCGCTATCCCGATCTGACGGCGGTGCGCTTGCATGAAGAGCTGCGCAAACTGGGCTTCGAGGGCCGCTACACGATCGTGCGGGACCGGCTGCGCGCCTTGCGGCCGCATCTGCCGAAAGCACCGGTCCAGCGGTTCGAGACCGCTCCCGGCGCGCAGGCTCAGATGGATTACTCCACTTATGAGATCCCCTTCACTGCAGAGGGCCGGCGCCGGGTGCATGCTTTCAGCTATGTTCTGGCTTACTCGCGCCGTCAGTATCTTCGCTTTGTGGAAGCGCAAGATTTTACGACCACCGCCCGTGAGCACATCCGCGCTCTTGAATACTTTCAAGGATTGGCGGCTGCTTGTCTCTACGACAACATGAAAGTGGTTGTCGCCGGCTACGATGGCGAGCAACCGGTCTATAACACGCGCTTCCTTTCCTTCGCCACCCATTATGGATTTCAGCCCAGAGCCTGCCGGCCTCGCCGCCCAGAAACGAAGGGTAAAGTCGAGAGACCGTTTTGGTACATAGAAACCAATCTGTTGAATGGCCGCACGTTCGCTTCGCTGGAGCATCTGAATGAAGTCGCGTTCGAGTGGCTGAGCGAGACCGCCGATGTGCGCCTCCATCGCGAAACCAAACGCCGGCCCATCGACTTATTCGAAGAAGAGAAACCGCATCTGTTGCCTTTGCCCGTGCAGCCTTACGATACCGCGCAGGTGCTTTACCGCACCGTGGGCGCGGACGGCCACATCGCCTATCTGCAAAACTTCTATTCCGTGCCCTGGCAGCACATGGGAGAACTGCTGCCGGTGCGGGTGACGGAAAAGGAGCTGATCGCCTACGGCCCGGATGTGAAAGAGATCGCGCGGCACGAGCTCTATCCTTCCGGCATCACCGGAAAAAAGCGTACTCTGCCGGCACACTCCCCGGGACGCGATCGCCAGCAGAAACACGAACTGCTCCAACAGCGCTTTGCCGAGTTCGGGCCGGACGGAGTTCTGTTTTTCAACGAACTGCTGCGCACCAAACACCACGGAAAAGGCGAAGCCGCGCGCGTATTGCGGCTGCTGAGCGTCTATCGCCGCGAGGATTTAACCCGCGCGCTCCAACGGGCGGTGCGCTACCGCGCTTTTTCCTGGTCCGCCGTGGAACGGATTCTGGCGGCACAGGCACGGCCCCGCTCGGACCTGGAAACTCTGACGATGGAGGCCAAAGAGCAACTCGACGAGATCTTGCGGCAAGCGCCGCTGGCCTCGCGCTCTGCCACCGAATACCAACTCCTGCTGGAAGAAGCGGACAAGCACGATGAAGAAGAACAACCAGGCGAAGACGACGACCCAAACGAACCACTTGCGTGACCGCTGCCTGAGCCATTTCGCCACGCTGCGCATTCCGGTCGAAGCCGCCGCCTTGGACGAACTCCTCGCGCGGGCCGAAAAGGAGAGTCTCTCGCATCTGTGCTTTCTCGATCTGCTGCTGGGCTCCGAGGCCGATGCGCGACGCGAACGCGCGATCGTGCGCCGCATCCGGGACGCCCATTTTGCCAAGAACAAAACGCTGGAAGGCTTCCACTGGGAGTTCAACCCCAAGGCATTCGACCGGGTACAGACCCAAGAACTCGCTACCGGCGATTTTATTCGCCGCGGTGCCAATCTGGTTCTGGTCGGCTGGAGCGGCGTGGGGAAGAGTCACATCGTTCAAGCGCTGGGGCAGAAGGCGTGCGTGCATGGCTATCGCGTTCTGTACCGGACTTCGGCACAGTTACTTGCCGACCTGACGGCTTCGCTCGCCGATAAAACGCTTCCGGCAAAGTTGCGCTACTATGCCAGACCGGAGCTCTTGATTATCGATGAGTTCGGGTTCGATAAAATCGAGCGCACCGACTGCCCTCAGGCCGCCCACCTGCTCTACAAAATCATCGCCTCGCGCAACCAGAAGCGCTCCACCGCGCTGGTCACCAATGTGGACTTCGACAAATGGGGAGAATATCTCTCCGACGGCCCCCTGGCCATGGCTTTTCTGGATCGCCTGGTCGAAGGAGCAATCATCCTGAAAGTCAAAGGCAAGTCCTACCGCGCACAACCGGCTAAAGGTCAGCAGACCGATACGGTCTAATCAAACCCGATCGGCTACGGGCTTTGCCGTGCTCGCCGTTGGCTATTGCGTAACCACACCGCTGGTCCCTCCTTATCCGCCGAAGCGGCCCCTTTCTTCACCGCCACCGTCACCCAAAGCCGCCAAGAAGCTCCTGCAGCTTCGCAGGTTTACGCCTCGCAAAGAGAACCGCGAACGGCCTTGTTGTGATGTTTTTGCATCCTGACTCTGGATCGCGACCAAAGGAAAACACGAAACAGCGCAGAAATGCCCTGCTTTCCGGGCCATAAGAACACCTCCAGCCCGGAAATAGGCACACACAGGTAAGGCGGCGATCAGTTTTGTTAGGAATTCTATGAGCGAGTACTGATCGAACTCTCATCGAC
>JBOGMI010000938.1:0-2373 GCA_050746645.1 Bryobacteraceae bacterium
CTTCTTTTTCTCCCAGCGCCAGGAGCTTGGCGTAAACCGTCACAAAGGATGCCGAGAGAACGCCTTCGCCCAAAAGATTGGCGAGCAGATTGGGGATGCGCATGGCCCCGCGGAAGGCGTCGGCCACTACCGATGAACCGAAGAAATGCGCGAAGATGAGGTCGCGGAAGAGCCCGGCGACCTTACTCAGCAGGATGCCGAGCGCAACTCGCGAGGATGCACCTAACGCTAGCGGAGCCTTATGGTTACGGATGCGAACCTGCAATACCCGAGTGTACTGTTTAGGCGGCAGGTTTTTGGAAGCTCGAAGCGACTTAGAACCCTGCCGCGCCCGCCTCGGCAACGGCCTGATCTTGCTCGCCCATGCCGCCGCTGACGCCGATCGCGCCCACGACCTTTCCTCCCTGCTTCAGCGGGATGCCGCCGGCAAAGATCATCACGCGGCCGTGGTTCGAGGCATGAATGCCGAAGAACTGTCCACCCGATTGCGAGTGCTCCGCCAGGTCCCTCGTGGCAATATCGAATGCACGCGCGGTAAAGGCTTTATTGATCGAGATATCGATGCTCCCGATCCAGGCACCATCCATGCGCACGTGCGCAACTAGATTTCCGCCCTCATCGACCACGGCGATATTCATCGGCTGCCGGATCGCCTCTGCTTTCTTCTCCGCCGCCGCAATGATGCGACGCGCTTCTGCTAAGGTCATGATTTCTTCTCCTCCTTTGATTTTCAATCACCACCCTTTGCTCCCTACAACCCAAACCGTTGCAGACGCCGGTAAAGCGCGCTGCGGCTCAGCCCCAAGGCGGCGGCGGCCTGACTGACGTTGCCTTCATAACGAGTCAGGGCTTTGCGGATGAGAAACTCTTCCACTTCTTCGAGACTCATCTGTTCGAGGCTGGGCGCGACGGCGGGTCCGGGCCGCAGCGCCAGATCGCCAGTGCGAATCGAGTGCTCCTGGGCCATCAAAACCGCGCGCTCGATCACGTGGTTCAGTTCGCGAACATTGCCTTCCCAGGAGTGCGCGTGCAGCGCCTCCATGGCGTTGGGATCGAGCCCCTGAATGCTCTTGCGATACCGGCGTGCGTGCAAGGCCAGAAAATGGCTGGCCAGAGGCGCGATGTCCTCGCTCCGTTCGCGCAGGGGAGGGATGTGGATCTCAATGGTGTTGAGGCGGAACAGCAAATCCTGCCGGAATCGCCCGTTGCGCACTTCTTCGGCGAGATTCGCGTTGGTCGCCGAAATGACCCGAACATCGACTTTCCTGGTCTTGGACGATCCGACGCGTTCCATCTCGCCGATCTCCAGGACGCGCAGCAATTTTGCCTGCAAATTGATGGGAACGTTTGCGATTTCGTCCAGGAAGAGCGTGCCCGAATCGGCCAGTTCGAAGCGGCCGACGCGATCCGCGCGGGCGTCCGTGAATGCGCCCTTCACATGGCCAAACAGCTCGCTTTCGAACACGCCTTCGGCCAGCCCGCCGGCATTGACGGTGACCATCGGTCTGGCGGCGCGCGGCGAGATCGCGTGCAGGGTGCGCGCCACCACCTCTTTGCCCGAGCCCGGCGCTCCTGTGATGAGGACATTGGCGTCGGACGGTCCCACACGCGCAATCAGGTCCAGGACCGGCTGCATGGCGAAGGATTCCGCGATCATCCCCGGGGCGTTTTCTCCGCGAAGGAGGCGATTTTCCGCTTCCAGGCGCTGGCCGCGCCGGAGAGCGTCGCTGAGAGCAAGCTGCGTGCGCACGATGCTCGCCAGGCGTTCGTTCTCCCAGGGCTTCTGGACGAAGTCGCGCGCGCCGCGCCGCATCGCTTCCACCGCCAGATCGACACTGCCCCAGGCGGTCATCACGATGACCGGCAAGGTGGAATCGGCAGCCTGGATCTGTGCGAGCAGTTCCAGTCCTTCCTGCCCGGAGGTGGTGTCGCGAGTATAATTCAGGTCCACGATCGCCAGATCGTAGTCGCGATTGCGCAGCGCCTGCAAGATCTGCGCCGGGGATTCGGTGGAATCGATCTTATACCCGTCGCGCTTCAGCAGCAGCCGCAGCGCTTCGAGCACGTCGGGCTGGTCGTCGCCGATGAGAATGCGGGTATGAGGCGCCACGAGCTATATCCGAAGCAAGCCGTCTGGAAAGCCGGCTTGGCAGGCCAAAGGCCTGCTTCCACTAGTTGTTCGTAATCCAGCCGTCCTCGATCTGAATGACGCGATGGCCGTACTCCGCGTTTTTCTCGCTGTGGGTCACCTGGATAATGGTCGTGCCCTCGTCGTTGAGCTTCTTGAACATCTCCATGATTTCCTTGCCCTGGCTCGAATGCAGGTTGCCGGTGGGTTCGTCCGCCAAAATCAGTTTGGGGCTGGCGATCATG
>JBOGMI010000939.1:0-2951 GCA_050746645.1 Bryobacteraceae bacterium
GTGGATACGATCGCGAGCGCCGTCGTCCAGCATCTCACCGGTCTACTCGATGCCAGCGTCTCAGTGACAATCGAAATCGACGCTGAAGTCCCCTCTGGCGCACCGGATAACGTGGTCAGGACGGTAACCGAAAATTGCCGGACTCTAAAGTTTCAGCCGGGCGCAGGATTTGAGGAGACGTAATAAATTATGAGTCGCGGGCGCGCCGGAGCTGATTGTGAAGGCTAGCGGCTTACTGAGGAATTGGATTTTCAGCGGGCGCCGAGCTATTGAACATCAACCTCAAGTTGGCAGAGCGCTGGGGTCAAGTCTTGCGAGGGAAAGTATCCTTTGGGAATGGCAATCGTACAACCTCGTCTCAGTCCTGAACTGCGTTCGGGACTCGAACGCGCCGGCGCGTTCCACGAATTCGTGAAGAAAACGTTTCCGAATACTTTTACTGTCGCAAACGACCGAATCAACCTGCTTGCGGCCAAAACGCACCTAGCCGACGACCTGTATGGCTCGGTACTCTATCTGTTCAGCGCTGGTGGCTCGTGTGATGGTGGTGCTTTCGCGCTTGTCAGACCTCTTGTGGAGGTTTCTGTAGAGGCACAATGGCAGTTCTTTTGCGCAAGCGATGAGACGTTCAGGCGGGCTTACGCCGGAGAGGACGTCGATCCAGGTTTACCGAATATGATGGATGAAATTGACAAGCGCATTGGCGACCTAGTCTTTGCTGGTCTGCGTGCGAACGTCAAAACTCTCCACGGTTTTACGCACGGAGGATTGGAGCAACTCGGACGCCGGTTCGATGCTGAAGGCAATCTGCGCGCGAACTATTCCGACGAAGAGAAATTCGGGGCCATCCGCGTCAGTACGGCGACCTTCGCACTCCTCAGCAGCGTGTTCTGCAAGGCAGTTTCCGGCGTACCGGAGAAGGACGATCGATCGGCCGCCATTCAGGCAAAATACGCAGAACTTTACGGCACGACTGCCTGACGGTCGCTGATAGCAAGATAGCAAGTGAGTTTTGGCAAGCTTACATGAAACAGGATGAGGTTTTCTGGAGCGAGCGTGAGAAAGCTCGCCGGCGATGTATCTGAAGCAGCCGAGATTCCCGAGGATCTGGAACAGCTACGGTGCCGATTTCAAAAGTTCAGGGATACGCGGTCGGCGCACTGTGAGGTTTCGGTAAGCGTGCGTGACGCCGCCGGTTGTAACTGATAAGGTCGGTCGTGATGCTCGACAGGGGCAAGGAGGATCGACCATGGCCACCAAAGCGCAAGCCGAAGTTCCAGCCGGTATGAGGAGGATTTCCCGTCGCTTCGAACGCTGGCGGAGTTCACGCCAGGGCCGGTTGCCGATTCCAGAGAGGTTGTGGGCGTCGGCAGCGGAAGCAGCTCGGGAACATGGGGTCTTCCGTACGGCCAAGGTTTTACGCCTGGAATATGGCAAGCTCAGGCGGATGGCGGAAGCGGCTACGCCCAGGAAACGACTGAGCGCGCCGCGGGCAACGTTCTTGGAACTGATGTCACCGCAAGCCGGCCTGTCGGAATGTCTGATCGAGTTAGAAGGTCCGCGTGGCAAGATGCGGATTCAGTGGAAAGGGGCTACGGGAGGGGACTTGGCCGGACTGAGCCGGGTGTTGTGGGAGTCGGCGTGATTCAGATCACGCCACAGATGCGCATCCTGGTGGCGATCGAGGCGGTGGACGGGCGGAAGGGCATCGATTCGCTGGCCCGGCTGTGCCAGGAGAAGCTGCAGGCCGATCCTTTTTCGGGATGCCTGTTTTTATTCCGCAGCCGGCGCGGCACTTCGATCCGGATTCTGGTTTATGACGGGCAGGGATTCTGGCTGGCGCAAAAACGGCTTTCGAAAGGGAAGTTCGCATGGTGGCCGATTGGCAGAGAGCCATCGCGAGTGCTGCAGGCGCATCAGGCACAGCTACTGTTGGCGGCTGGCAATCCGGAGACGGCCGCCGCGCCGGTGTGGCGCAAAGTGAGCTGAGAAAATAAAACAAAATACTTGCGTTCTGCTTTTTTCTCTGGCATGCTGTGGCCATGGGAGAAGCGTGGCGGCACCGCGGGCAGGAGATCGGCAGCGAGCAGGTGGCGTTTCTGCGGGAGTTCATTCGAGCGCATCCGGGGAGCAGCCGCTGGAAGCTGTCGCGACAGTTATGTGAAGCTCTGGGGTGGAAGCAGGCCAACGGCGCGTTGCGCGACGTCGTTTGCCGGGGCCTGCTGCTGATGCTGGAGCGGGCCGGTCAGATCGAGCTGCCGCCCGTGCGCTGGCGGATTCGGGGACAGTGCCGGAGCGAGCGCCGGCGGCCGGAAGCGCTCTTGCTCGACACCGCGCCGCTGGCGATGCCACTGAAAGCCTTGGGGCCAGTGGAGATCCAGCCCGTGCGGCGCACGGCGGATGAGCCGCTGTTCAACAGCCTGATGGAGCATTATCATTACCTCGGCTATGAGCAGCCCGTCGGCGAGCATCTGAAATACCTGGTATGGGCGCAGGGGCGCCCCCTTGCGTGCCTGGCGTGGAGTTCGGCGCCACGGCATCTGGCCAGCCGCGATCGTTACATCGGTTGGAGCGCCGCGGCACGGCGGCGCAACATCCGCTTCATCGCCTACAACACGCGCTTTCTGATTCTGCCGTGGGTTCGTGTGGCCCATCTGGCATCGCACATTCTCGGGAAAGTGGCGAACGCGCTTTCCGGCGACTGGCAGCGGCTGTACGGCCATCCGATCTACTTTGCGGAAACGTTCATCGATCCCGGCCGTTTTCGCGGAACCTGTTATCGCGCGGCGAACTGGCAGCTGCTGGGGGTTACGACCGGGCGCGGCAAAGATGACCATACCAACAAGCCGAACCGCCCGATCAAGAAAGTCCTCGGTTTGCCGCTGACGCCGCGGTTTCGGGAGTTATTGAGCCAGTGAAGAGCCGCCCGCGGATCGAAGTGGATCTGGAGG
>JBOGMI010000940.1:0-1974 GCA_050746645.1 Bryobacteraceae bacterium
GGCCGTCAAGCGAAGCAGTGCCCGAGAGATCGCGGGCAGATAGGGGAGGAAAACCGCAGTGCCCAATCGAAGCTGAGGAAAGGATGACGGCAAGACGAGCGGGACCGGCACATCGCGGAAGTGGCCCACCGGTTCCTCCTCTATCTGGCGATGGGAAGGGCGGCTGATAAGCGAGGCTTAGAGCATCCAAAGGTTCGCTGGCAGACATGGAAAGGGCTCCACCGGCATGAGCGCCGATGGAGGCACTCAAGTGCGATCAGAAGAGAACGTCCGCCGAAAGAAAGCCGCAACGATAGCGTATGGGGAGTCGGTACGGCTTTGCCGAGAATGGAGAAGAGGAGCCGCTATGTAGATCGCCCTCGAAGTGTCCGAGGATATCGCGCGTCAGTTCGCAATCGATCCAGTTACTTCTGGACGAACAAGCCGCACGAACAGAAGCCGCCGCGGCGCAACAATGGATCGACCTGAGAGAAGCCTTCGAACGGATTTTCGGGTCGCTCCGAGGTTACTGCAACAATTGCTTGAGGAACAGCAACGCTAATTGCAGAATCCCGCTCCAAGCCGCGTTCGCAACCCGTCTGGGTCACTTTCCGAAAGCAGATGCAGCCCGCTTCTGGCAAGAGCCGAAGTGACCCGATAGTTCCAGCGGCCGGCCCATAAAAGTGGCCCGGCCGTCACTCTCCGTTAGCGCGGGTCCGCCTTGACGTATTCCTCGCAGGTTTGCCAGCCGAGATGAGGATGCTGCTCCTGATACGCGGCTACCCGCTGGAGCCACAGCCCTTTACGCCGTTCTTCATCGAGTTGCTTGCTTGCAATCCACGCAACCGCCCGGTCGGACAGGGCCGCGGGGCCGAGCTTCTCGATGGCGTCCCGCACGTAACCGGATTCCAAACCGTATAAATCGTTGATGAGTCGTAGCGCCTTGTTCCGCTCCATCGCAGCCTTCCTGCAAACCATTTTATCGTGACCCCCTCTTGATAGCAAGCACAATGTATTGTAAAATGCGCCGGGCTCCAAATATCAAGACCGGGTTACGATGCAAAGGATGTCCAAGAAAAAGCTGCCCGAGGAGGTTTTGGAATATTTCCGGCAGCAAGGCAGGATCGGAGGCAAGCTGGGCGGGGCCAAAGCATGGGAAAAGCTTACTCCGAAGGAGCGGTCCGCGCGAGCGAAGCATGCAGTCGCTGCCCGCGAGGCCAAGCGAATGACGAACAAGCGCAAGAAAGCGCAGACGGGGCGGCGGACCAATCGGGGCAAGTGACCGCCGATCACATCCTCGATGGCGATTTTCGTGGTGCGCTTCCCCAATGGGCTGGCATCGCGCTCGCGGGCACTACTCGCAATTGCTTTTATTTCGGCCGCAAATGTAACGAGATCGATCGATTTGCCCTGATGTCCAGGATGCGCCGTGCTTGCGCGGGCTGGATTGATTTCCGGCCAGCGCCGCAGCGTCTTCGGGCCGCGCATTACCGAACTCGCTGTGGGGGCGGCGGAAGAAGGCCGGAGTGAAGAATAGCTTTTATTTTTTTGCTCACCGGGTCGAAGCATTGCTTGCCTTGCGCCTCCTGGCCTTCTTGCGTCACAAGCGCGGCGACAACATAAACGAAAGTTTTCAGCCTCTTATCTGGTAATCGGAAAGTCGAGAAATTGGCTGGAACGTTGGGGCTGGATGAGAAAGTTTTCTTCTCCGACTTGTTATTTGTCTTCTCTTCTCAGCAGTCGCGAGTTTGGCGCTTATGTTGAGTGGGGTTTTTGTGGGAACCGCCGGAAAGGGCGGGTTTTGCCCTTTCCGGTCTATTAGGAAGGGAGCCCGCAGTGAAGCGGCGGTCAAGAGCGGCGATTTTTGCCCGCCGCGGAGCGGGCCGGAGCGAAGCGGAGGACTCTTGACCGCCGCGGGAACGGAGGGCAGAGGAGAGGGGACCGGGGAGAGGAGCTTGCTCCTTTCCCCGCCAAGGAATGCTTTTGGATCGCGAA
>JBOGMI010000941.1:0-11800 GCA_050746645.1 Bryobacteraceae bacterium
CCGCCCAGGTCTTCGGGAAAAATGACGCCCATGGCGCCCAACTCGCCGGCTTTTTTGATCGCGTCCAGCGGAAAAATTTGATTCTCGTCCCATTCAAGGACGTGCGGCGCGATCTCGGCCGCGGCGAAATCGCGGATCAGCTTGCGAAGCTGAACCTGCTCCGGAGTGAATTCAAAATCCATGCATTATTCTGGCTGCAGCCGTTACGCGACTTGTAATTGATTCTCTTCGGCCCTGACGAGCGGCTGGTATTCGGTGCTGTCGAAAGGCTGAAAACCAGGCGTCCATTTCATCCGAAGCCGGCAGAGAATCCTGAACTGAATGGGAGCCGGAGGTGGGTTTACGCGCTCCACGGTGACACATGGGGGATTATTTCCGCTTGCCATTAACCTGCCGATTTCGTTAGACAGAAATCGAGGACAATAGCCGACCAGATGCATGTCCCGGGGGTATTTTTCGCTAGTTCGGAGCAACAGAGCGTCAGGATCGTCAGGGTTTTGGAAATCCCGCAAAATGAGCAGCCGCTCGCCGGCCGTAAGCCCCTCTGCACGCCTCGCCGATTCCGGAGGCATATGACTCAGTCCGTGCAAGAAAAAGCAGATCTGATAACTATCGTCGGGCAGTTTTTCTGGATAGGGAAAGACTTCGAGTGTATCCGTGACTCGCTGGCCGCCACTTCGTACGAGTACCGTGAAAGGCATAGCATCAGCCTCTGGAATGTCCAGCCACTTAAGGAGCAACGGATAATCCGGCCGCGAGGCCCGCATCAGCCTATTGGCGAACAACGGAAACAGTTCGTCCGACTGATAGACCGCTCGCAAATCCGGGAAAGCAGCCAAGGGCGCGAAGCGGCCCTTCTGTTCGGCAATCAGCGCGCCATGTGTATAGACAAAGCGAAAGAGACCACCGGTTGAGGACAGGCGGCCAATTGGATACCATTGGCGCCGCTGTGGGTCCTGCCACGCCAAGAAAAGGGTATGCGTCATCGGTTCTCCGCTGCGGCCGCCAATCTGCTTTTATTGTGCAACACGATCCGCCGTGCGAACTCAAGCGAAGCGCTGGAACAGCGTTCAGGAGGAAGAGCCGCAAAAATCTGATTGAGCTGCTCCATTTCCATTGCATGCAGATTGCGTTGCCACACATGCGCCGCGACGGGCGATTTTTCAGCCACTTTTCGAAACACGTCCAAAGTGGACATTGGATGTAAAGCAAACCGATCTTCAAAAAACGCAGATCTTGCCTTATCGGCATAAGCCTCTACCGTAAAACCCGAATCGTTTGTAACGAGGCGGCGTTTGCGATTCTGATCGGTCAAATGGCAGCCAAGCGACGAAGCATGATCAAACGTAGGAGCCAGATAACGATCTTGTGGTGATTCTCCCCACATCTCGATAATTGCCCAATTCTCGTCGTGCCGATCGGTATTCCCGATTACCGCGTCCAGTAACAAATAGCCAACGAAAACATCAAACGGTGTTCGAATTTCCGGCAGCGGATTCCAGCCGATCGGCAATTCGCAACGCGCCTGCTCGAGAGCGGCACAGACCGCCTCGACTGTATAAGCCGCCGCATGAAAGCGGCTGATGTTGATCTGACCATACAGCGCATCTGTTTTTCCCAGCAGTTCGTTTCCATGAATCAAACTGCAGGCGTTTGGCAGAAAACTACGCGAAAGGACACACTTCATTTCAGAATAAATGCCGAGTTCGTAATCAGCGTGCGGTAGCTCCAATAACGCGGCAAGTTCGGAGGCGACCTTTTCTGACCAGTCCTCTCCTGTTCCCGGCCTTGGCAGTTTACACAAGTACAATCCGAGATCTTGTTGTTGAAACCAGAACTTGGCTTTGGTGCCGAGCTGTTCAATGTTTTTCTCGGAGTCAATGGGGACATTAATGATCGGGAATAGGGACAAACTCTATCGTAGACGTCTCCCGTAAGCCCATCAATACGCAGGCGCCGGCGAGGAGCGGCAAAGAAGCGATCCAGACGACATCGGTATAGAGTTTGTGATCCGCAAGATAGCCGATCAGAGGCGAAATCACGGTCTGCAGGAATCCATAGGCGCAAGTCAAGGCGGCAATAGCAAGGCCCGACCGCGCAGCGCCGTAAATGTCGATCGGCAGCGCGTATAGATTGACGCTGCCCGAGAGCGCGAAGAAGAAGCTGACCGAAATGCAAGCCGTCGCCCAGGCCGCATTGGGCGCGAGCGGCAGCAGCAAGGTCAATAGCGAGCCGATGGCGCTTACCCAGATCGCGCGCTGCCGCGCGGCGATGGGAGTGGCTTTGCGGCGCATCCAGCGCAGCGAAAGCCAGCCTCCGAAGAACCCACCAACGTTCGAAACCAGCGGCGGAATCCAGACATAAGCTGCGGTTTGTTTCAGCGTCAGATGAGTCACCTGCGTGAGATACAAAGTCGTCCAGTTCGACCATAACGAGTAACTGCCCATCCAAAGAATTGTTGCGATGACGAGCAGGATCAGATTGCGCTCGCGCAGCATGGAAAATTCGGGGCGGACGGGTGCGGCGGCTTTTTGTTGCTCCTGGCTCGGCCGAATGGCCCGGCTGGTCAGCAGCCAGACCGGAATCCAGACGAACCCCAACAGGCCTGTGAGCATGAACGGCGTCTGCCAGCCATGCGCAAGCGCGATGCCGATGAACAGCGGCGCGATGGCCAGGCCCAAGCTGATCCCGATGCCGTTGACCGCCGCGCCCAGCGCCCGCTCTTCGGGCTTGAGATAGATCCCGTTGACTTTTCCCGCAGCGGGCACGGCTGGCGATTCGCCAATGCCCAGTGCGATTCGGCATCCGAGAAGCCCGCCGAAACTACTCGCCAGTCCGGTCGCAATCGCCGAAACGGACCACCAGCTCACGGCTGTGGTCATCCCGCGGTTGACTCCCACGCGATCCAGAAACCAACCGGTAGCAAGAGAGCTGGCGGCGTAGGCGATGGAGAACGCGGAAATCAGGAAACCGAAGCCGGTCTGATCGAAATGGAGCTGCACCATCAGCAGCGGCGCGAGCGTCGCCAGCAACTGCCGGTCGAGATAATTCAGCGTCGAGGAGGAGACGAAGGCAGCATAGGCGAGCCAGCGCATGGGAAATATCCATCATCGCCGGTGATCATTCGCCGGGCCGGGCCTTCAGCCCTTAATTGGACCACGACGTCAAGAACTCTAGACGGCTTCGCATCTGGTCTGCCGAAAGAGTCCCCATGAGGCGAAGCAATCGTCGCGCCTGCTCACCGATCGGGAATCGTTTCTGAGGCGCAAGCACGATGCCTCCGTGCATCTCTTCCCTTTCCACGAAAGATTGATGGAGCCGGACGTAGTCGGCGATATTGAAGCTATACAATACTCGACTATTCGCTGTTGCCCAGCGAAGGTGCGCTTCGTCGCTCATATTGATCATTCCCGCTTCGGTTGCCGTAACAACATCTACATGGCGCGCTCGGAGCGCAATGAGGAGACCATGTCCCATTGCGTCTTCATCGATGTAGAGGCGCGGCCAGTTCATCGACCGGAATTTTGCGGAACTTCTGTATCAACCTTCTCCCAAAGAACATCCTCGGCCGCAAGATCGGCCTCGATCTCTTCAGGATTCGCATGGTAATACGCCAGCGCAGCATGGACTTGTGCCAGAGTGATATGTCCGTAGTGGGCGGCGATTTCCTCCGGAGACATCCCTCGCTTGTACCAGCCCGTGACACGCATAACCGTAACGCCGGTCCCCGCGATCTTCGGACGTCCTCCTCGGATGGCCGGATCCCGGTCGATCAGTTCGCCAATTTCAACGGCCGAATACACAACATCATTCTACTGCGTACTGGGCTACCAGCGGATGCTCACTGGAATAAATGCACCGGTCTGCACGATAATGGTGCGTCGTTTGTGGCGGGAGCCGTCTACGAGTTCGATTTGGTGCTTGCCCGGCGAAACGTGAATCGTAGCCGGCGTATGGCCATAAGGTTTCCCGTCGATGAGAATGGTCGATCCGGGAGGCGAGCTGGTGACAACCAGCACGCCCATGTTCTTGATCAGCGGAATGTACAGGCTGCTTTGATCGGGCACATTGAAGATGCGCCGGGCGGTGCGGTAGCCGGTCCTCTCTATGGCCAGGGTGTGGCGGCCGTTGGGCAGCGAAAGCGTACAAGGCGAGCTGCAGGTTGTTTTGGGGTCGCCGTCCACGATCATGGTTGCGCCGGGCGGCTGAGTTAACAGATCGATATCCGCAACGCTGGGTTGTGGCTGTGCGGGAGCGGGCGCCGCTTGCTTAGGAAGCTGCACCGCCTGCGGCACAGATTCAGTAGTGGTAGTGGTGGAAGCGGGCGGGGGAGCCGGCATAGAGTTGTTTGCTGCCGCGGGCGGCGGCGTGCTCAGATGCTTGGATGGAGCGGGTTTGGTCGTGAGCGGAGGCGATGCCGCTTGGGTTGGATTGGGCTCTTGCGCTGGATTCCAATTCATCGTGAAGGCGATGATGGCGGCGATTATGGCGCAGATCGCCGCGATGAGGACCCATTTCCCGGCCCGCGATTTGCCGCTCGGAGGTTCGTCGTCATACGCGGTTCGGCGGCGGCGCGGCAGGCTTGGCAATTCTTGCACCGGGCGTCCGGTCCAGACAGGCTCAACGGCGCGGCTACTGCGGGGCTCCACGTCAGGCGGCTCGACGGAAGTTGCCACCGCTACCGGTTCTCCGTGCGTTTCCGCCGCGGCGCCGGCCGCAGCGACCGTCGCGGCAGCCGCGGGAGCGGCCACCCATTCGGGCGAGTCGCCGAGCGCAACCGCTAGCGCGCCCATGAAATCTCCGCAAGAGGTGAAGCGCTCGCCCGGCTCTTTGGCAAGCGCCCGGCGCAACACTTTGCCCGGAGCTTCGCTGAGCGTTGGGTTGACTTCTTCGACCGGCCGCGGTTCCTGCCGGCAGATCTTATAGAACAATCCCGGCAGATTTTCCGCTTCGAACGGCTTCTCGCCCCCCAGCAGCTCGTACACCATGACCGCGAGCGAGAATTGATCCGAACGTCCGTCCACGGTCAGCCCTTGAATCTGCTCCGGAGACATGTAGTTGGGCGTGCCGATCATGGTTCCGCTGTGGGTGACTTCATGCGAAACGAACTTTGCGACGCCGAAATCGGTCACCTTCGCGCGCGGCTCGGAGCCGGGCGCGGCATCGGCGACGATGATGTTTGCCGGCTTAATATCGCGATGCACGATGCCCTTGTGATGGGCGTAATCGAGCGCGTCGGAAATTTGCCGCAGGAATCGCAGCAGCGCAATTCTGTCTGGCAGCATGCGGCTGCGCAGTATGGCTTCGAACGACAGGCCGGTGACAAACTCCATCACGACGTAGTCGACATCCGTCTCCTCGACCACGTCGTAAATGGTGACGATGCTGGGGTGGGACAAAATGCCCGCCGATTGCGCTTCCCGCAACAGGCGCACGCGCACACGCTGGCGCTCTTCCGGATCGGGCAACTCGCCGAACCGGATGGTCTTGATGGCTACCGTGCGGCCGATCGCCGGGTCCAGCGCTCTGTAGACAACGCCCATAGCGCCGCGGCCAAGTTCTTCTACAATCTGGTAGCGGCCAACCTGCTTCACGCTTCTTCAGTATAGCGGTCAAAACCCGTGTGCCAAATCGGTCGAAGCCCGATGAATACGGCCTTAGAAGCAGGGCGCGGGCGCGCTTGTTAGGATGAGGTTATCCCGCCGATGATTCCCGAGCCCATTCAGGAAGGACTTACCTTCGACGATGTTGTGTTGCAGCCGGCTCACAGCGAAGTGGTGCCCGCCGAAGCGGACACCAGCACCCGGCTGACCGCCAAAATCGAGCTGCGCATTCCTATTGTGAGCGCCGCCATGGATACGGTGACCGAATCGCACATGGCCATCGCGCTCGCCCAGCAAGGCGGCATCGGCATCATCCACCGCAATATGACGGTCGAGCGCCAGGCCGAAGAGGTGGACCGCGTGAAGCGCAGCGAGAGCGGCATGATTGTCGATCCGGTGACGATCGAGCCCGAGCGCAAGATCTCCGAGGCGCTGGAGGTGATGAGTCGCTACCGCATTTCGGGCGTGCCGGTCACCAAAGACGGAAAGCTCGTCGGCATTCTGACCAACCGCGATCTGCGCTTCGAGACCCGCTTCGATTTGCCGATTGCGGAAGTGATGACGAAGGAGAATCTCATCACCGTGCCGGTAGGAACCACGCTCGACGAGGCGAGCAAAATCCTGCACCGGCATCGCGTCGAGAAACTGCTCGTCGTGGATGACAGCTATGTGCTCAAAGGCCTGATCACGGTCAAGGACATCCAGAAGAAGCTGAAGTACCCCAACGCGGCCAAGGACGAGCAAGGTCGGCTGCGGGTGGGCGCGGCTGTGGGCGCAACGGGCGATTTTCTGGAGCGCGCCCAGGAACTGGTGCGCAAGAACGCCGATGTCATCGCCGTCGATTCGGCGCACGGCCACAGCCAGCGGGTGATGGAAGCCGTAAAGGCGATCAAGCATAAGCTGCCCGAAACGCAGGTTCTGGCCGGCAACGTCGGCACCTTCGAAGGCGCGCGCGATTTGATCGCTCTCGGCGCGGATGGAGTGAAAGTGGGCATCGGGCCGGGTTCGATTTGCACCACGCGCGTGGTGAGCGGAGCCGGCGTGCCGCAGATTACCGCGATTTCCGAATGCGCCCGGGCTGCCGGATCTGCCGGAGTGCCGATCATTGCCGACGGCGGCGTGAAATATTCGGGAGATATCGCTAAGGCTATCGCCGCGGGCGCCGATTGCGTCATGATCGGCAGCTTGCTGGCCGGAACCGACGAAAGCCCTGGAGAAACGATTCTGTATCAGGGGCGCACGTTTAAGAGTTATCGCGGCATGGGTTCGCTCGGCGCCATGTCGCAGGGCAGTTCCGAACGTTATGCCCAGGCCGGCAACGGCAAACTGGTGCCGGAAGGCATTGAAGGCCGTGTGCCGTACAAAGGCCCGACGTCGGAACTGATTTATCAGCTTGTGGGCGGTCTGCGCTCCGGCATGGGTTATTGCGGGTGTCCGAATATAGCGGCGTTGAAGGAGCGAGCAAGATTCCTCCGCATCACCTTCGCCGGACTGCGCGAGAGCCACGTACACGACGTCATCATTACGAAAGAAGCCCCGAACTACCGGCTGGAGTAAGAGATCCTCTTAAAAGGTGAACTGCGCCTCGAATTGCATCTCCCGCGCCGGAAGCTGATTGGTAACACCCGGCAGCGGTTGCCCGAAACCGGGACCGGGCGCGGGGCCGTTTCCATAAGTCCCGCTGTAACCCACGAAATTCGCGTGATTGAATACGTTGAATGCTTCCGCACGGATCAGCAGCCGCCTGCGTTCCGATCCCAGTGTAAAAGCGCGTTCGATAAACGGCGAAACGTCGTAAATCGGTCTGCCGAGGCCGGTGTTTCTGCCCACGACAACTCCGTCGATCACCGGCCGGTCTGTGGTCGCGCCCGAATCGCCGCTGTTGGTGATTCCGGTGACTATATTGAACGGAAATCCCGAGCCTAGTGTTGCAATGCCTCCAATATGGATCTTGAGCGGTGCAACATAGATCATGCTGAGCACGAATCGATGCCGCTCGTCGAAGATCGCGTTTCCGTTTTCCACCTGCCCGGTAAAATTCGGATCGTTCGGGTTCTGGCGCGGAACATCCGGATCGACGTTATCGATCGCGTGCGACCATACATAGCTCGCTAACATCGAAAGCCGGCTGCTGAAGCGATGATTCAGATTGACGTCGAGCGCTTCGTAATACGAGTAACCGTCGTTCACATCGCTTTGAATCACACTATAGGGCGGCTGCGGATTAGTGGCTGCCGCAGGGTTGCACGCCATCGTCTGCTTTGCATACCACCAAATCCAATACGGGCGCGTGCAGTTCGCCGCTTGTGCCGACCGGACCTGGCCCGGAGCCGTGCGGACGAAAGATGTTGGCGGATCGACATCCAATGGCCGATCGATGCGCAGCGTGTGCGAGCCGATGTAATCCGCCGTCAGCATCCACTGTTTTCGAAGCCGCCGCTCGATGCCGAAGGTCCATTGCTCGGAATAGGGATTCCGCAGCGCGCCGGGGTATCCGGCGAGGGTGGCTGTGGGAAAAAACTGGTCCAGATAAGCGCTCTCGCCCGGCCGGATGTAGAGGCTCCGCAGCGGCGCAACGGCGCCCAAAGGAAACTCCGGAAGCGGAACGGCTGTGACGCTCGCGGGAAATCCGATCTGGCCTGGCGCCGCCGTGTAATTGAAAACGCCTTCCGGACCGGTAAGCGCATAATTCGCCGCGGAATTGTCTACGATCTGTGAATAATAGATCCCAAAGCCGCCGCGGAGTACCGTCTTCCCTTCGCCGCGCCAGTCATAAGCGAATCCGATACGCGGCGCGAAATTCTTATCCGAATCGGTAAAGGTTTGCCGCTCGTAACGCAGCCCGAGATTAAGAGTAAGGTCCGGCTGCACTCGATAGTCGTCCTGCACAAACAATGCCCACAACACGTCGTTAACCGTGTAATGCGCATTTCCGTAACTCTGGTTATAAGTTTGCACATTCGCGAGATTGTCGAGATATGCCGGACTTTCGCAATAAGTAAGGGGCTGGGTGCATGTTTTGTAAAGAAACTGTCCGTCGTAGATGGGACCGCCGTATTCCTTGCTGTCCCCGCCGTTATGTGCCGCGATGACATCCGCGCCAAAGCGTATCTGCTGCCTGCCATACGTCAGCGAAACGGTCTCGTCCACTTCGTATTGGCGGTTCAGCAATAGCGCTGATTGCGAGGTGCCGGAGGTGAACGTTCCCCCGCTTGAAATCGGCACTTCGAGCTGCGGCCCGTAAATGACCGGAGCAAATTGCGTAATCGGCGAGCCGAGCTGAAATTGCAGGCGAACGTCGTTGACAAGCCGCGGGCCAAGAATCGCGGTTTCGCTCAATTCTTCTGAGTAAGTGCGCCGCTTAAAGATGCGATCGATGCTCGGTAAGTTGTTCCCTCCTACTGTGCCGTTCGGATTAGTGTCGTAAAATCCATCCACATCGCTGCGAAAGAACAGGTTATTCCGATCGTTGAATTGATGATCGATGCGCAGAAATCCGAGCCAGCCGCGATAGCGGCCAACGAAGTTACCGGGCGCTATCGGGGAAGTGACTGGAGATGCGCGATCTTGGCTGGTGTATTCGCCGGAGGCGAAAAATTGAGTGTGTCCGCCGCCGCCGATGGGGCCCGACAGCGACAATGCGCCTTGGCGGACGGTGTCGTTGGTGATTTCGCTTCCGCTGGTTGCGGTCGCCGCATTGAATCCGGATAACTTTGCCTCGGGAGCCGAAGGCCGCCACATTCCTAACAGTGAGCCATGGAAACGATCCCCGCCGCTCTTGGTGACGATGTTTACCACGCTTCCGGTGGTTGCGCCGTATTCCGCCGAAAATGCGTTTTCGAGCACGGTCATCTGCTGCACCGCGGTCAACGGAATAGCTGTAAAAATCGTCTGCCGCCCCCAGTTGTCGTTTCCCGTCGTGCCGTCGATCTCAAACCAGGTCTGGCGGCGACCCGATCCATTCGCGGTGAACAGATTCTGGTTCAGAAACACGTCACCTTGATTGATCGCCGGCCGGTTTGCCGCATTGAGCAGCGGCAGATAGGTGATCCTGCGATTGAGCAGCGGCATTTCCTGTATCTGGCGCGCGCCGAGCGAATCGCCAAGCTGTGGTTCGTCGGCGCGGATGCCTCCGGCGGTCCCCGTCACGGTAACTTCGGTTCGCCCTCCCGCGGGAAATAAGCGAAAATGCAGCTTCGCCGTTGTGCCGCCGGCAAGGTGGAGATCGGTCAGTCTAGCTTCCGCGAATCCGTGCTTCGCCGCAATGACGGTATACACGCCGGAGACGGGCAGGCCGCGCAGGGAAAAGCGGCCCCGGGCGTCAGTTTGCGAGAGCCGCCGCAAACCTGTCCGGGTGTTGGTTGCGGTGAGGCTCACTCCGCCTACCGCCGCGCCGGTGGCATCTACAACACTGCCTTCAATCGTGGCGCTGTCTGGAGTCTGCGCACTCAGCGCGAAGCCGAGCGCGAGCAGAAGGCAGGGAATGCCGGCGCTTTTCAGACCCACTCGCCGTGCCGCATCACCGGCATCGCGCGTCCGTCTTGCGCGATACCATCTACGTCGATTTCGCCCGATCCGATCATCCAATCGACGTGAATCAGGCTGTTGTTGGCGCCGCGTTTCGCCAGTTCCTCAGCATCGAGTTCTTCGGCGTTTTCCATGCACGTGCTGTAGGCTTGTCCGAGCGCGATGTGGCAGGCCGCGTTTTCATCGAACAGCGTGTTCCAGAACAGCAGGCCGCTGCTCGCGATGGGCGACGAATGCGGTACCAGCGAAACTTCGCCGAGCCGGCGCGCGCCGTCGTCGCTCGAGATCATCTTTTCCAGGACTTGCTTGCCGTTGGTCGCCGAAGCTTCCACGATGCGCCCGTTTTCGAATCGCACCTCGATGTTTTCGATCAATGTGCCTTGATACGACAGCGGCTTGGTGCTTCGAACCTTGCCTTCCACCCGGTCTTTGTGCGGCGTGGTGAAAACTTCTTCGGTCGGCATGTTGGGCACGCAGCGAATCCCGTTGCGCGAGACCGTGGGGCCGCCGAGCCATCGATGGCCATCCGCCAGACCCACGCGCAGATCGGTTCCGGGCGCGCGAAAGTGTAGCGCCGCGAAGCGGTGCCGATTCAGAAAATCTACGCGCTCCTGCAGATTTGCGATGTGCTTTTCCCAGGCTGCAACCGGATCGGCGGCATCGGCGCGGGTAGCCGCGAAAATAGCATCCCACAACCGCGCCATCGCAACCTCTTCGCTCTCGTTCGGAAACATCGTCCTGGCCCAAGCGGGCGTGGCGCAAGGCACGATGGTCCAATTGATTTCGTGGTGGGTGATCAACTCCAAAGCAGGCTGCATTCCCTTCGAAACCGCCAGATTCGCGCACGAAACTTTATCCGGATCTTGTCCGGCGAGCAAAGCCGGATCGCTGCCGGTGATGGCAAGCCGCGCTGCGCCGCTGCGATAGGCCGCCGCCATGCCTTCAAACAGCCATACCGGAGCGCGGTCGAAGCTCTCGCCGGGCGCGTAGCGGTACCGCAGGAGCGTGGCTTCGTCGTCGCTATAAAGCGTGGTGACGAGCGATGCGCCGGCTTTGTATGCTTTCTCCGCAATGAGCCTGGCTAGCGGAACCGCTTCGATGGGCGCGGTCATCACTACTTCCTGGCCGGGCGCTAATCCGAGGCCGATCCGAATCGTCAAATCCGCGAGTCGGTCCAGCTTTTCCGTATCGACAGCTTGCGTGCGAGAAACTGCTGCAATCGTTGCTTCGCTCATACGCCAAGTTTGACACGCATGCCGCGGGACTCAGTGCGTCATCGCCACCCCCTCGCTCACGCTCAGGGTTCCGTCTGCCAGCAGAACCCCGACCGTGAGGGAGGGGATCGCCTTAGTGCGTCATGGCGTATACGACATAGTTGATGCCGATGCGGATGCCGAGCGCGGAGTACTTTTGCGGATAGCTCGGGTCGTCGGCCCACTCCCAGGAATCGCCCACGTCGGAGTTGAACGTCATGGCGACCATCAGGCGGCCTTTGTCGTCGTAAATCCCACGCCAATGCGGGGTGTAACCGTCGTTTCTGTACGTGGTGCCGAGCCGCACGCCCCATTCCCCCGCCACCTGGTAGCGATTGTCGAGATCGTATACGACGTGAAAAATCGGATCGCTATTGGGAATTTCGACGATCGGGCGGTGAGGAAAGACGCGCTTCA
>JBOGMI010000942.1:0-1087 GCA_050746645.1 Bryobacteraceae bacterium
GCGGCGCCGCGCCGCATCACGATGCGCGACATGTAACCGGGCACGGCCCAATGCGAATCGGCAAAGCCGTCGCCGTCTTTGAAAAACACCAGCGAACCCTTGGCGGTTTGGAACGTTTCGCCCGGCGCGAGGCTGCGCTCGAAGGGAAACAGATCCGTGTCGTACATCATGCGAAAGCCCGTGTGCCAGCCTTGCGCGATGTCGGTTCGTTTCAGATATCCGGGCGCTTCGTTGATCGCGGCGAAGCCTTCATGGGTTTGGGAGTCGCGCACGAAAATAGCGGCATCGGAGGCGCCTCCGCTCATGAACGATACATGCGGAATCGCCCCGTAGCCGGCTAGTACGTGCGTGTCCGCCGCAGATCCCGGCGCGATGTGCATCTGCACGAACGCCAGACGGGAGAGCGTAATCGCCTTCGGTCCGGTGTTCTTGATTTGGAGCCACTGGCGCACGGCGGGCTGATCGTCGTATGCGGCATAGAACACGGCAATATCCAGACCGTCTCTTCGATCACGCAACCGCACCCGAAGCGCTTTCCCGTGCCTAAGCGCCACCGTATCTGCGCCGGCAAAGGTCCATTTCGAATCTCCATCGAACTGCTGTCCTGAAGCATCGAAGGAAAACTCAACCGAGTGAGCCGGATCTTTTGCATACTCGGTGCCGGTAACTAGATATTTCAGTGAGTCGGTGTGCAAGCCCTGAGCGCTGGAAAAGGTAATGATGCGGCGGACGAAGTTATTACTGATTGACCATCGGCTGCCATGCTTCAGCGTATGAACAAACGCCGGTGCGGCGAAGGTTTGCCCGGCGATAAACCCAAAGGCGATTATTTTTAAAATGAGTGGGCGCATCTCGTGAACTGATGATAAGACAGTTCACGTAGCCGCTGGGCTTTTCTGCCGCAGGCGCGGCCAGAGTATGGAATAAATCGCGACGAAAACGTAGCAGACCAGCGGCACCAGGTAAGCCAGAGCGATCTGCGATGCCTCTGCGATCCAGCCCATGAGCGGCGTGAGCACGGCTCCTCCAACAATCGCCATAACGATCAGCGAGCCGCCGATTTTCGTGTTACGGCCAAGCCCGTCAA
>JBOGMI010000943.1:0-1120 GCA_050746645.1 Bryobacteraceae bacterium
ATGCTGCCAGGCAACGTGAGCGCGACCCAAAGCTGTCCCAGGAACACAACGAGGATACATCAGCTCCACACGGAATCACCGAAGTTCGATTCGGAAATCCGGGAAAATGTAGGCGGAGGCAGAATAATCGCCGGCCCGTCCATCAGATTTACTGCCTACGTCCACATTTGTCCGCATCAAACGATTTTCGGCAGTCCTATTCATGGGCATCTGCTGCTTCTCCTTAGTAATGAGGCTCGGGTCGAGCCATGCGGCGGCGCGTTGATAAACGCAACTCGATTTACGCAATGTGATTCGTTTTATCCGAGGCAGGGCGGATTGCCAATCCGCCGCGGGTTTACAACCTGCCCCTCCCTGGTAGGCGAAAACCGCCTGCTCCACAGTGTCGAGTCTGAGGGGCGGTCGTACAGAAAGAGACGTGCGGGGGAGTTAAAGCCCTGGATGTAAAGGTAAAAGAAATTTGGAAGAATGAGAGTCAAATTCGAGTGGAGGACGCCGGCAGGTTGGCTGGCGATGGCCGATTCCCCGCGCGCATACTGAAAAAGCGGAGTTTGTACATGCTCGAAAACGGATATGCCTCCCCACGGCGGCGCGCCGAGGCTTTTGCGGATCGCTTCGGCATCCGCCTGCCTATCCTGCTCGCACCCATGGCCGGAGCGTGCCCGCCTTCGCTGTCAATCGCAGTGGCGAATGCAGGCGGTCTGGGTGCGTGCGGAGCGCTCATGATGAAGCCCACGGAAATCGCCGCCTGGTGCTCTGAGTTTCGACAAAACAGCTCGGGCGATTTCCAGCTCAACCTTTGGATTCGCGACCCCGCGCCGGTTCGGAACTTTGAATCGGAAAAGCGCCAGCGCGAGTTTCTTGCCGCATGGGGGCCTTCCGTTCCGCCGGGGGCTGGCGACGCGGCACTGCCGGACTTTGATGCACAGTGCCAGGCGATTCTCGACGCGGCGCCCAAAGCGATTTCGTCGATCATGGGCCTCTATCCGCCGGCCTTTATCGCTGAACTGAAAGCGCGACGGATTCCGTGGTTCGCCACCGTTACCACCGTTGCCGAAGCGAAGGCCGCTGAACAAGCCGGCGCGGATGTTATCGTCGCCCAAGGAGCCGAGGCCGGCGG
>JBOGMI010000944.1:0-5406 GCA_050746645.1 Bryobacteraceae bacterium
TTCCGCAACGATGCGTGACACGGCGGGGCGGTAGCTGGTAACGTCGGTCTTGCGCCCGGACGGGCGCAAGGAGGACCTGCGATGGGCAGAGCGGCGCCTGATATTCCCGACGGCATGCGCGTGCTCCACGGTCGCTTCGCACGATGGCGGAAGTCCCATACAGGGCGACTGCCGATTCCGGATCCATTGTGGGCAGCGGCAGCGGAGATGGCCAGAGAGCACGGGGTATTCCGAACCGCCAAAGTGCTGAGTTTGGAATATGGCAAGCTCAAGCGCCTAACGACAGAATCGCATCCGGGCCAGAGGAGAACGGCCAGACTGAGCACCCCGCCCGCCGCATTTGTAGAGTTACTCACGCCTGGAACGGCTGGAGCAGAATGCCTCATCGAGTTAGAAGGGCCGCGGGGCAAGATGCGCGTCCAGTGGAAGGGGAGCACCACGCCAGACCTGGCCGGACTGAGCCGCGTACTGTGGGAGTCGGCGTGATTCAGGTCGCGCCGCAGATGCGCATCCTGGTAGCCATCGAGTCCGTCGATCTGAGAAAGGGCATCGATGGACTGGCGCAGTTGTGCCGGGAGAAACTCGGCGCCGATCCGTTTTCCGGCTGCCTGTTCATTTTTCGCAGCCGGCGGGCCACGGCGATTAAGGTCTTGGCGTTCGATGGCCAGGGGTTTTGGATGGCGCAGAAACGATTATCGAAGGGGAGATTCGTCTGGTGGCCAACCGGCAAGGAGGCGACCCGAACGCTCCAGGCCCATCAAGCGCAGTTACTGTTCGCGGCGGGCAACCCGGAGATCGAGGCTGCGCCGGTGTGGCGGAAAGTGGGCTGAAAAAGCGACAACAAAACACTTGCGTTCTGATTGCATCTCTGGCATGCTGCGGTTATGGCGGAGGTGTGGCGCTATCGCGGACAAGAGATCCATAGCGAACAGCTCGCCTTTCTGCGGGAGTTTATTCGGACGCATCCCACCAGCAGCCGATGGAAGCTGTCCCGGCAATTATGCGAGGCCCTGGGGTGGAAGCAGGCCAACGGTGCCCTGCGCGACATGGTTTGTCGGGGGATGCTGCTGATGCTGGAACGGGCCGGAGAAATCGAGTTGCCGCCCGTGCGCCGCCATATTCGAGGGCAGTGCCGGACGGGGCGCCCGCGACCGGAAGCGGTCTTGATCGACACGGCGCCGTTGGCGATGCCGCTGCAGGTGCTCGGCCCGGTGGACATTCACCCCGTGCGGCGCACTGCCGATGAGCCGCTGTTCAATAGCCTGATGGAGCAGTATCACTACCTCAGCTATGAACAGCCGGTGGGCGAACACCTGAAGTATATTTGTTGGGCGCAAGGTCGTCCTGTAGCGTGTCTGGCGTGGAGTTCGGCACCGCGCCATCTGGGCAGCCGTGACCGCTACATCGGCTGGAGCGCGGAAGCCCGGCGGCGGAACATCCGTTTTATCGCCTACAACACGAGATTTCTGATTCTGCCCTGGGTCCAGGTCCCTCATCTGGCATCCCATATTCTGGGGAAAGTGACCAGGGGGCTATCCGGCGATTGGGAACGAATGTACGGTCATCCGGTTTACTTCGCGGAAACCTTCATCGATCCCGGCCGTTTTCGCGGAACCTGTTACCGCGCGGCGAACTGGCAACTGCTGGGGCTTACGACCGGGCGCGGCAAAGACGACCATACCAACAAGCCGAACCGCCCGATCAAGGAAGTCCTCGGTTTGCCTCTGACGCCGCGGTTTCGGGAGTTATTGAGCCAGTGAAGAGCCGCCCGCGGATCGAAGTGGATCTGGAGGAACTGGACGCGACGATCGATCGCGCCACGCAGGCGCCGCTGAGCGAGCCGGAAGCGCAGAAACTCAAAGCCGCCGTGCATGCCATGGCAGAGAGATTACTCCGGAACCGGCCGACGGAGAAGACCAACAAGGTTTTGCCGGCGGATTCGTCCCCCGCAGAGGAGACGGGTGCAGGGCCATCCGCTGCAGCCGGTCATGGACGCCGTCCCGTATCGGCCTTTACCGGCGCCCAGCGAGTTCCGCTTGCGCACGCCACGCTCCAGCCCGGCGGCCGGTGCCCGGAATGCGGCAGAGGGAAAGTCTACCCGCAGGAACCGGTGGCGCTGGTGCGGTTTGTGGGGCGGCCTCCGCTGGAAGCCACGATCTTCGAGAAGCAGCGGCTGCGGTGCAATGCCTGTCAGCAGATTTTCACCGCCGGGGAACCGGTGGCAGCGGGCGAGACGAAGTACGACGTGGCGGCGGTGGCGATGATCGCGCTGTTGAAGTACGGGACGGGAGTGCCATTCAAACGGCTGGAGAGGCTCGAAGGGCAACTGGGAATGCCCTTGGCGGCCGCCACGCAATGGGAACTGGTAGCGGCGGCCGCACAACTGTTGCGAGCGGTGTGGGAGGAACTGATCCGGCAAGCGGCGCAGGGCGGTGTCATGCATAACGACGACACCGGGATGCGGATTCTACGCCTGGTGCGGGAACCAGGCGACAAGCGCACAGGCACCTTCACCAGTGGCATTGTATCGATGATTGCGGGATGGAAAATCGCGCTGTTCTTTACCGGAGCAAAACATGCGGGCGAAAACCTGGCGGAAGTATTGAAAAAACGCGCTCGCGAACTGGCGCCCCCGGTGCAGATGTGCGATGCGCTCACACGCAACACGCCCAAACTGGATGGCATAAAAACTCTGCTGGCCAACTGCCTCGCGCACGGCAGAAGGCAGTTTGTAGAAGTGGCGGAGAACTTTCCACAAGAATGCCGGTATGTGCTGGAAACCTTGCGCGGTGTTTATTACAACGACGCACTGGCACGGGAGCAAAATCTGTCAGCCGAAGAGAGATTGCACTTCCATCGGGAGCATAGCGCTCCGCTGATGCAAGCGCTGTACGAGTGGATGGAGGCGCAGTTTGCCGAACACAAGACAGAACCTAATTCCGGGCTGGGCAAAGCCATCTCCTATTTACTGAATCACTGGCCGAAGCTGACGTTGTTTCTGGAGCAGCCGGGCACGCCTCTGGACAACAATATCGTCGAGCGCGCATTAAAGAAAGCGATTCTGAACCGCAAAAACGCGCTGTTCTACAAGACAATGAACGGCGCGGGGGTTGGCGACTTGTTCATGAGCCTGATCCACACCTGCGAGCTCAACAGCGCCAATCCCCTCCACTACCTGACCGAACTGCTGCGGCACCCCGGGGAGCTGAAACAGAAGCCGCCGGAATGGATGCCTTGGAATTACCAGGATACACTGGCGCGCCTGGCGACGCCGGCAGCCGCGTAGTAGGATGACTTCTGCCCCCTGGCCGGAAAGGATCGGCTGCGGCCAGGCGCATCGGATATTCTGAAATGCCTGTAAAACGGGCCGCTCGTAACCCAAAATCCAGAGACGTTTTCGGCCAGGCACGCAGGCGGCCGAAAATGTTCCGGGCTGGCCTGTACGCGCGCGTTTCCACCAATGAGCAGCAGACGCTTCCGATGCAGCATCGCGCCCTGCGGGAGTATGCCGCCCGCCGTGGCTGGACCGTTGCAGTGCAGGTTCGCGAAATCGGCTCTGGCGCCGAGAAGCGGCAAGCTCGCGAGCGATTGATCGAGGCGGCGCGGCGGCGCGAGATCGATCTGGTGCTGGTGTGGCGGCTGGATCGCTGGGGCCGATCCGTTACCGATCTGCTCGCAACGCTGCAGGAACTCGAACACCTTGGCGTTGGTTTCGTTTCGTTGACCGAAGCCCTCGATCTGACCACACCCGCGGGGCGCGCCATGGCCGGGTTGCTGGCCATCTTTGCCGAGTTCGAAAGAGAGATCCTGAAGGAACGAACTCGGGCTGGCTTAGCTCACGCACGACTGAACGGCAAACGGCTCGGCCGGCCGCTCACCGCGGGGCTTCATGCCGCTGAGATCCGAAAGCTACATCGTGCCGGTGTTGCTAAAGCTGAGATCGCTCGCCGGCTTCAGATCGGTCGCACCTCGGTACGCCGCATCCTGGCGGCAAAGCCATGAACAGGCGCAAGCCAGATCCTATACGGGAGGAGCGCATTCACAACGAAGCCATCGTTGATGCCGGTCCGGATGAGCAGGCGCTGAGCTGGTATTACTATCTGGAAAACAAAATCCGTTTCCCATTCCAGGCGAAGTGCCTCCGTGCGAAGGTTGTATCCCCGCTCAAAAAGGATGAACCAGTCGAGGTCATCCGCATGGCTCCGGACGACGTCTGTGCGCACGACATACTGGTGTTGCTCCGATGGCAGGGCCGGAAGATTGCCGTCCCTCTATCTCAACTGAAGGCGGTCGATCCGGACGAATCAACCGCTGAGGCTATCGGCGACTGGCACTATTGGGTGGCGCAGGGCTACTGTCTCTGATTTGCGCACGCCTACCGAAAGCTCACGCTTTACTAAACGGCGGAGGAAAGTTTGGCATGATCGTGCCACTCGCTCTGCTTGCTGATATAAGCTGCGCCCGTACGCGACAGCACCTCCTGCTTTCAACACGAGAATTGCTGGCTGATTGCTTCCCACAGAAAGACAACGCGAACCGCAGAGTGTTTCTGGCCGCCAAGCTGTCAACCGTTGTTCTCACGGCAACGAAGGCCAAAAATTCACTGGCATCTGCACAGATACATGTGCGGGTGTATCCGTGGAACAGCTTCGACGATCCATATCGAGACTGCTTGGTGCGTATGTCGGATACCACCCTGCTGGACCCGAAAAACACTCCAATTCCTCTTGTAGACGCGAAAGCATGGGAACTGTGCCGCAAGATTCATTCCGTCCCGGGTGTATGCAGACTAGCAGATGTCAGCGACTTTTCCGTGACGCGAGGAGAAATCAACCAGACTGTATATCGAAAGTACATCACAGCTGATGAAGACATGTCCCGCCTGCTCAAAGGCGTAGAAGTCGGACAGTATCAGCTTCATCGAGAGTTGCAGCAAGGTCATAGGGAATGGCTGGATGAACAGCGGTTTGTAAAGCGCGAAAATCCGAAGCCGGTAGTATACGAACGGCGTATTGCGACTCAAAGAATAACAGGTGTCGATGAGCATTTGCGGGTAGTCGCAACAATAATGGAACCGCCCGCATACTTCGCGGATTCCACAAACTCGATAACGGTTTCTGCCGCTTCTTCGTACAGCCTTGAATATTTGGTCGGGCTGCTTAACTCTCGCCTTACTCAATGGCGGTTCAAGCTCACAAGCACCAACAATAATGTCGGCACAAATGAGTTGGACTCCCTGCCCTTCCGCCAGATTAAATTTTCCGTTGCTGCCGATCGTGCGCGCCACGACGAAATGGTAACGAGAGTGACGGCCTTGATGGACGCGAAAAAGCATTTGGAAAAGGCGAGGACAGATAAAGATAAAACCTTCTACGAGAATAAATGCGGTTCGCTTGAACGCCAGGT
>JBOGMI010000945.1:0-7582 GCA_050746645.1 Bryobacteraceae bacterium
GAGCCAGCTTGACCCCAACTCCGGGCCGCGAAGAAACATAGGCAAGCGAATAAGATAAGGATTGTCGCACGGGCCAATCTGTTATTCGGCCTGGTGGTCGGCTCTATACCATTGCCCGGTAAGCTGCCTTCAGGATTGCGTGTCATTCTATTCTTCTAAAAGTTCATTCTTTTGGTGGTGCAACCATCCCTGCTGCATCTGTGCACGCTTCGAAGCGAGTCTACCATGGGAATTCGGGGGAATTCGGGGACATTCCACCTGTTTTAGAGTTTTTTGGAGAGCCGCCCACGTCGCCGGGCAAGAGTCGTGGCAATTGGTGTGGCGCATCACATCACTCAGCGCGGTGTTGACCGGCAGGTAGTCTTCACATCGGACAAGTGCCGCAGCAGGAGCACGCGGCGATACCACCCCCTGCTCCCGAGCCGACGATAATGGCGTCGTAAACTTTTGCGCTCCGCATCACTTCAGGCATCAACACTCTCCCAGGTTTTTACAGGCCGGCCAACCATTTGGCTCGGCACAGTCTAAAGGATTCTTCAGCGACTTTGAAAAGCCGCTATTGAGTCCTCCGACGATTGGGGGGATAGCACACTCGAATCAACGACGTGCTTCTCTGCTGAACACGGGCGAAGTTGGGTGGGACGTGGCGGAAAGAGGCAGACCAGGAGAAGAGATATCGAAATCGGTGGGCAGAATTTTGGCGAGTTCGTGCGCGAGCTTGAGTTCTTCGCGTTGTTTGCGCAGATTGGCGGTTGCTATCTGGACGGCGTGCTTTTCGGTTTTGCGCGATTCTTCGGCTTCAGCGCGGGCTTCTTCCACCCGCTTTCGCTCTTGCGAAGCAAAGCCAATTTCGGCTAACTAGCGTGCTTTCTTGCGTTTCTGAAGCTCGGCCGAGGCGCGTTGATAGGCACGGTCCTGGGCGGCGTGGTAGCGAACGTAGCATTCGAGCTGACGACAGTCGAGGCTGACGGGGATATCGCCCTTCTTTGCCTGCTCGGGAGTTTTCGGCTCGAGCGCAAAGCATTCGTTCTGCATGCGCAGGGCGCGCTTGGCGAGCCAGGCATGTTCGGCCATTTTGACGACCAGTTCGATTTCGGCATCGCCGACGGGCTGTTCGTCTTTGATGAGCTGATTCAGGAAGGCGTCGAAGTTTTCCTGCTTTTCGACTTCTTTAAGGACGCGGAATTTGGCGCAGAGGCCGTGTTTGGCGCCGTTTTGTGCGACTATGGCCTTGGTCTCGGCGGACTCATTGGAGACCTTCGGCGGGCCACAGGATTTCTTTGCGTTGCGGCGATTGGCCGCGATTTGTTTCGGAGTTGGCATGGTGTTGTGTCCAGACGGTACGGGGCCTGGGGGACAGGCTGCTCTGTCCACGCGCAAAAACCGCTTGGGACAGAGCAGCCAGTCCCCGAGACGGCTGAAACTCCGCAGTGCGGAAATTCGAAGCCAGTCCCTAATTTCTGTACCGAGTGTGCGGGGCGGACGGGCGGGGGGATGAGAAGGCGCGCGCGGTTAAGGCGCTGGATGTAAAGGGAAAATAGATTTCAAAAAGTGTGAAGAGCTGACTTTCCTGCTATTGCACGGAGAACTTGTAAATCGTCGTGGCGTAGAAGGTCTGGCCCGCGTGCAGCTCGGTGCTGGGGAAATTGGGATGATTCGGCGAATCCGGGAAGTGCTGGGTTTCGAATGTCATCGCCGAGAATTGTCGATAGACGCCGCCGACGCCATGAATCGGCTTCTTGATCTGGTTGCCTGAGTAGAACTGGATACCCGGCTGTGTGGTGAAGACTTCGAGCACGCGCCCGGACGAGGGATCCACCGCTTTTGCCGCCACCACGGAGAGGTCGCCCGGGTGGTTTAGCACATAGTTGAAATCGTAGCCGCCTGCGTATTTAAGCTGCTGAAAGTTGTCGTGGATGTGCTTGCCGACTTTGGTCAGCGTGCGGAAATCGACCGGCGTTCCGGCAACCGGCGCAATCTTGCCAGTCGGAATGAGCGTCGAATTAATCGGCGTGTAGTGGTCCGCATCGATCATGACCTTCTCGTTCAGAATGGTGGGCGAGCCGGCACCCGAAAGATTGAAATAGGAGTGATTGGTCATATTGATCACCGTGTCCTTGTCGGTGGTTGCGGTGTATTCAATACGCAGACTGTTGTTCTTTTCCAGCGTATAGCGCACAGTGACGTTTAAGTTGCCGGGGAAACCCATTTCGCCGTCCCGGCTGAGATAGTGCAGCTCGGCTACCGGACCATGGGAGTCGATCGTCGCCTTGCCCTGCCAGACACGCTTGTCGAAACCTTGAGGGCCGCCGTGCAGCGCATTGGGGCCATCGTTGATCGGAATGTGATAGGTCTTTCCATCCAGCATGAATGTGCCTTTGGCGATACGGTTGGCATAGCGTCCGATGGTGGCGCCGAAGAATGGATCGTTTGGCCCCAGGTAGCCCTTGAGATTCTTGAATCCGAGCACGACATCGGCGAAGTGATGATTTTTGCCGGGAACGGAAATATCGGCGATACGCGCGCCGTAAGTGATGATCTTCACGGTCATGCCGGCGGGATTTTTGAGCGTATATTCGAAGACTTGCCGCCCGTTGGGAGTGGTCCCGAAAAGGCGTGTCTCGGCGGCGCCTTTCTTGCCCTGGGCAAAACAGAGCGCGGAAAACGCCGTGGTTACTGCAAGGGCCGCAAAGCCGGCCTTAAGGATTGGTGTGATGGAGTGCAGTCTCATTGGATGGTGATCTCATGATGAAAGATATCAATTCCGAAAACAGGATGCTCCTTGGTGCCGGTCACTTCGATCGGCGCCTGGAATCCCGCCTTGCCTTCTTCGAATAGTTTATTGAAGGGTTTCAGCAGCCAACTCTTGACGCCCGACTGGGTTTCCGACAGCGTGGCTTGCATGCGAAAGGCGCCGTGCATGTCAATTCGCCCCGATTTCAAATTATAGAAACCGTGCAGGCGAATCCCCGCGCCGGGAATCAGGAACGACAGCCGGGAGAAGGACATGCGGCCGCCCGCCAGCTTGAACCGGCCGCGGAAATGGGAACCGATCAGCCGCTGCGTGCCATGCTTTTTCTTTTCCTTCTGCTCGCCCTCGCTGATGCCTCGTGCACGATCGCTTAAGGTAATGATTTTTTTCTTGACATTCGGATCCGAAAACGTGGCCGAATTTACCTGAAACTGACCGTTCAACCGCAGTTTGTCAATCACATCCGCGGGGCCGGGCGGGATCACGATCTTGCTTTGAAACTTCACCGCGCCCTTGAGAAAGGGTTTGCCGCCGACGACCAGCGCGAGGACGTCCTCCATGCGCGCACCTTGCGTCTTGGCATCGAGCGAGACGGTTTTGCCTTTTTGGCCGGGCTCGCCGGTAACCCCGCCGCGGCAAACGAATTTTGAGTGAAGAAAGGTCGCCACCACCGGCTCCAGCAGCGTGTCGCCGTTGGTGCCGTTCACAATGGCGTGAAAAGTTGTGCGCAGATCCACGGGATCTCCGCCGGTGAGGCTAAAATTCGGAACGTCGGTGGTCCCCTGCGTCTCGATGTGCTGGAGAACGCCAGTGTAGCTTCCCTTGGATGAGAGCGTGCCTCCGATGCCATGAAAGACGCCTAGATTCGCATTGTTAAAGGTGTATTTCCCTGAGACCGGCGTTGAGCGCGGATCGTCCTTCTGCCAGGGGCCAAAATGGCCGGTGCTATCGATCAATCCGGGCGGTTTAACGTTGGTGAGCTTTGCGACGAACTTCATGGCCTTGCCCGGGCCCACCGAATGCAGGGTCAGATTTTTGATATCGAATTCCAGCGGCGATTTGCCCGGAGTTTTGGGCGCGACGATCAACTTCGTACTGTTGGCTTGAATAGTGTCGACCACGAATTGGAGATGAGTCGTATCGTGCCCCGGTTCGCCGCTCTCCACTTCTTCTCCGTTGCTGAAGGTCTCCTTGAAAGCGGACGCGCCTCGCGGTGGAATGTGGATTTGAAGCCCTTGCAACTCGACGCGACGAACGTGGTTGTGTCCGAGGATGAGCGCTCCCCAATCGGTTTCCGCTGTAAACCGGCCGATACGGATGAGCGGCGCGCGGTCGGTCCAGCCGCGGTGCCGGATGACCAATCCCGTGCCTGCCACCTTGGCCTCCGGCCACAACGAAACATCCACCGACTTGAGCTGGACGTCCGCATCGAATCTCTGTTCAAGCGCGTGCACCACGCGCGCGCGGACACGCGAATTGAGAGTGGTGGTAAACCAGGCGAACCAAATAGCGCCGGCTGCGATGACAACGCCGATTGCAATCAGGATGTATTGCCAGCGTCTGCTCATACACTCTGAACGTAGCAGGGGGGGGCGGGGCCCCTCCCTCACGGTCGGGTTCTGTTCGGGGCTCTGTTACGTTGGGCGTATGTTTATGCGCCCCATTGCCGCTGGTTTCTTATTTGCGGTGATCGTTGCAGCGCAGCAGCCAGCAACCACGCATCACACGGTGACCGCTTCCGGGGAGGCGACGATCCCGGCCAAACCCGACCGCGTCCAGATTTCTTTGGGTGTAGAGACAAACGCTTCCACCGCGCAGGCTACCGCCGCGCAGAATGCGGCCAAAGCCACCAAGCTTCTCGGCGCGATCCGGCGGGTGCTCGGCAAGAGCGGCAGCATCGCCACCAGCCAATATGCGCTTGCTCCCGTCTATCGAAACAAGCAAGGGGAAGCGCCGGAGCTGACCGGTTACCGGACCAACAATACGGTTGTGGTGAAGACGAGCGATCTGGCGCTGGTGCCGAAAATCCTCGATACGGCAACGCAAGCGGGAGCCAATCGCGTTGCGGGGATCTCCTTCACGCTGCACAACGATGGGGCGATACGCGCGCGGGCGCTGACCCAGGCCGCTCAGCGAGCGCGCGCGAATGCGGAAGCCATCGCGAACGGCTTGCATCTGCACGTGGTGCGGGTGCTTCGAGCGACGACCTCGGGATCAGCCCACATCCAGCCGATGGTACGACTCTTCCGGGCCGGACTTGCCGCCAGCACGCCCATCGAACCGGCCACCGTGCAGGTCTCCGCCACGGTTACGGTCACATTGGAAGTGCAATAGCGGCGCGGCTCCGATACAATTGAAGCCGGATCGCTTGCGGTATGGAAGATTTAGCGCCACTCGCCGGTGCCGTTCCGGAGATTCCGAATAAGCTCTACTTCCGCATCGGGGAAGTAGCCAAACTGGCGGGCCTGCAGCCTTATGTGCTGCGGTTCTGGGAGTCGGAGTTTCGCCGGCTCGAGCCGAAGAAGTCCGGGCGCGGGCAGCGGCTCTATCGCCGTAAAGATGTCGAGCTGGTGCTGGAGATCAAGCGGCTGTTATACGAAAAACGGTTCACGATCGAAGGCGCCCGCAAGATGCTCGACGCAAAACCCAAGCTGCGCGCCGTGACCACGATACCGCGCAAGCAAGGCGAACTGTTTTCGGCAACCTCAACATTGTGCCAGGACATGCGCCGCGAGCTTAAGGAAATTCTAGAGATCTTGAACCGGCACCGTTAGCGCATGGATCCCGCCAGCCTTCTGGAAATCTTAAAACGGCACTGGGGATACGCCAGTTTCCGCCCGCGTCAGGAACAAATCGTGCAGAGTCTGCTGGACGGGCATGATGTAGCGGCGGTGATGCCTACCGGCGGAGGCAAATCATTGTGCTATCAACTGCCCGCCGTGATCAGCAATGGTACCGCCGTCGTGATTTCGCCGTTGATCGCCTTGATGCAGGATCAGGTGACACAGCTAACGCACCTGGGCATCCCCGCGGCGTTCATCAACAGCGCGATTCCGCCCCGGGAGCAATCCGCGATCATGGAGCGAACCCAGCGCGGCGAATTCCGTCTGATTTATCTTTCGCCGGAACGTCTGGCGCGAGCCGACACGGTGGGTTGGCTGCAGCAGGCACCCATCGCCTTCTTTGCCATCGACGAAGCGCATTGCATCTCCGAATGGGGCCACGAATTCCGGCCCGAATATCGGCTTTTGAGCAGCCTGCGCCAGAATTTTCCCGGCCGGCCGATAGCCGCGTTTACCGCCAGCGCCACCCAGCGCGTGCGGCATGACATTCTGGCGCAGCTTCGGCTGGAGAATCCGGATAAGTACATCATGAGTTTTCACCGGCCTAATCTGCGCTACCTGGTGAAGCAATGCGACGGTCAAGCCGCCCAGATGCGGATGCTCCTGGCCGCTCTTGAAGCGCACGCCGGGCAGAACGCGATCGTCTATGCGCCGACCATCGCGCGCGTGGAAGAGACCGTTATCGATCTGCGAAACCGCGGCATTCGGGCTGTGGAGTATCACGGCCAGATGAGCAGCGAAACGCGCAAGGCGCACCAGGATCTCTGGACCTCCGACCAGGTGCGCGTGCTGGTAGGCACGCTGGCTTTCGGGTTGGGCATCAATAAGCCGGGCGTGCGCGCGGTGATTCACCTCGCGCTACCGAAATCGGTGGAGCAGTATTATCAGGAAGCCGGAAGGGCGGGCCGCGACGGCGAGCCTGCCGATTGCGTGCTGCTTTGGCAGAAGAAAGATACCGGGCTGCTGGCCTATTTCATCAATCAAATGCAGGACGCGGCCGAGAAGGAACGCTCCTGGCAGCGCTATCGCGAGATCAAGCAATTTGCCGAATCGAAGGTCTGCCGCCCGCGCCAGATCTGCCATCACTTCGGGCAGCACGTGAAGTGGACGAACTGCGGCATGTGCGACGTTTGCGCGGAATCGCCCGGCTGGCTTTCGTGCAGCGCCGGCCCTTTGGCACGCGCGAAGAGGAAAACCGCGCCCATGCCCGTGCTGCCGAGTGCGGACCCGGATCTGCTCGAGTATTTGCGCGAATGGCGGCGCCAAATCTCGCGGCGGGAGAACATCCCGGCATTCCTGGTGCTGCCCGACAGTGCTCTCGCGGATTTATGCTCCAAACAACCCAGCACCACCGCCGGACTGCTGCAAGTACTCGGCATCGGAGAGAAGAAGGCGCAGCTCTACGGGCAAAAAATTCTGAAGGTGCTCGAGCAATTCCGTCAGGGCAAAGCGGGGACAGGCGGCTCTGTCCCCGAGCAGCGGGGTTTGCGCATTCGTTCGCAATCGGAGACTTCTGGCAATCAAAAGACCAGACGGTTATGACCCTCATGCAGGGGCTTGGTTTGCCCCTTCCAGACAAACTTGCCGGTTACGCCGTGGGGCAGCGTGATCAGGGCGGTGAGCGATCCGGTGTTGGTCAAATCCACCGCAATTGCTCCACGCGGGTGCGGAACGGTCGCGCTTACGTGCCGCAGCTTTCCGATATTCGGCGCAATGCGCACCTGGCGGAAGCCCGGCGCCATCGATTCGATGCCGACAAGAGTGCGGAATATCTCGTAATTAGGACTGGCGCCCCAAGCGTGGCAATCGGATCTGGTGTTGGGCGCCCCGGTTTCCGACCACGTAGTTAGACCTTCGGCGAGCATCTTGCGCCAGGGCTGGAGTTCTTTTAGATAAAAGTTACCGAGACCGACTTCGCGCAGTGTCGCGTTGGTATAGGCGCGGAAGTAAATGGAAGATTGAGTAAGGGAGGGATCTGACAGCATTT
>JBOGMI010000946.1:0-1209 GCA_050746645.1 Bryobacteraceae bacterium
TTTCCTCCGGCATGGTCGTCCTGGATGCCGTGCACCGGATTCAGGCCGAACAAGCCAACGATCTGGCCGTGCGCTGGAACTGCAAGGCCGGCAAGTGCGGCTCCTGTTCGGCGGAGATCAACGGCAAACCGAAGCTGATGTGCATGACCCGCCTCAATTCGCTGCCGCTCGAAGAGCCGGTCACCGTTCAGCCGATGAAGGCGTTTCCGTCGATCAAGGATCTGGTTACCGACGTTTCCTGGAACTATCGCGTGAAGGAATCGATCCGCCCGTTCAAGCCGCGGCCGCCCGATGCGCCCGATGGCACCTGGCGCATGTATCAGGCCGACGTGGACCGGGTTCAGGAATTTCGCAAGTGCATCGAATGCTTCCTCTGCCAGGACGTTTGCCACGTTCTGCGCGAACACCACCTGCACGACCAGTACATTGGCCCGCGATTTTTCGTCCATACCGCCGCGCTGGAGATGCATCCGCTCGACACCGAACACCGCCTTGCCGATCTGCGCAATGAGGAAGGTCTCGGTTATTGCAACATTACGAAATGCTGCACGAAAGTTTGTCCGGAAGGTATCACCATTACCGATAACGCCATCATTCCGCTGAAGGAGCGCGTGGTGGACGAGTTTTACGATCCGCTGCACAAGCTCTTCAAGATATTCCGAAATTAACGGGCAATTTCCATGCAGTTCGAGCTGAAGCCGCTCTCGAAAGACGCCATCCCCGAAGCTCTCGCCAAGGCGCATCGATACCGGCTGCTCGGCGAACCTTCGCAGGCCGAGAGCATCTGTCTGGATGTCTTACGCCTGGAGCCGGCCCATCGGGAAGCTTTGGTTACCCTGCTGCTCGCCATTACCGATCAATTCGAGACCGGAGTGCCGCTCTCCCGGGCGCGCGATGTGCTGCAATCGCTCTCCGGCGATTACGAACGCGCCTATTACGCTGGAATCGTCTCCGAACGTTCCGCCCGCGCCCGCATGAAACAAATCCGGCTGGGCGCCAACTTCAAGGCCTATGAGGAATTCATCGAGGCGATGCGCTGCTACGAAGAAGCCGAAGGGCTGCGCCCGCCCGGCAACGACGACGCGATCCTCCGGTGGAATACCTGCGCGCGAACCTTAATGCGCTATCGCGAACTCCGCCCGGAGCCGAAAGAGAATCCGGAGCCGATCGTCCTCGATGCGGAGAGCTAAGTTACTTACTCAAACAACC
>JBOGMI010000947.1:0-1681 GCA_050746645.1 Bryobacteraceae bacterium
GCTTTAATCCCACAGCATCGATCGCATCGCCCGCGGGCGCAGTTTGCCGCAATCCACAAAATTCCTGATAATCGATAAGCTTCGTAACCGTCGGATGATCTCCGCAGACCGGGCAGTTGCGGTCGCGCCGCAAGCGCAGCTCGCGGAAACGCATTTCCAACGCATCGAACAGCAGCAGGCGATTCTTCAGCGTCTCGCCCTTGCCCAAAATGATCTTGATGGCTTCGATCGACTGGATGATCCCGATCATGCCGGGCAGCACGCCCAGCACGCCACCCTCGGCGCAGCTTGGCACCAATCCCGGCGGTGGCGGTTCGGGATACAGGCAGCGGTAGCATGGACCGTCTTCATAAGCGAAAACCGTAGCCTGTCCTTCAAACCGATAAATCGAGCCATACACGTTCGGCTTCTTCAGCAGCACGCAGGCATCATTTACTAAGTAGCGTGTGGGAAAGTTATCCGTGCCGTCGATCACTAAGTCGTAATCCTTCAGGATTTCGAGCGCGTTCGAACTGTTCAGCGCGGTGTCGAACTTATCGACTTGCACATTCGGGTTGATGTCGTGGATGCTGTCGGCCGCCGAATCGAGCTTCTTACGGCCTATATCTTTGGTGCCATGAATCACCTGCCGCTGCAAGTTGGACGCATCGACCAGATCGTAATCGACAATGCCGATGCGGCCCACGCCCGCCGCCGCTAAATACAGGCCGGCCGGTGCGCCGAGGCCTCCGGCACCGATCATCGCAATCTTGGCTCGCTTCAGCTTCACCTGGCCTTCCACGCCCACCTCGGGCAGAAGCAAATGCCGGCTGTAGCGCGCGAGTTCCTCATTACTCAGCGCCGCTTGCGCTTCGGCGACGCTGGTTGCGCCGCCCGCGATACTGGGCACAATCGAAATCGTTTCGCCGCCTTTCAGCTTGGTCGCGTCCTTTTCTAAATAACGAATGTCCTCGTCGTCCAGATAGACATTCACAAAACTGCGCAGCTTGCCCTGATCGTTGAACAGATTCCTGCGCATCTCCGGGTACTGCTTGGTCAAATGGTCCAGCGCTTCGCCTACCGTTGCGCCGTTCGCTTCCACGGCATCCTTCTGTTCGGTGAACTGGCGCAGGGCCGTCGGGATTAGCACTTTGGCCATATCAATTCCTCTTTCTCCGCCCGGGATTGGTCGGCATCGGGCAAAAAGCTGTTTGCATGATCGAAAGTTCCGTTTTGAATCGAGAGCACGGCGAACGAATACCAAGGGCAGGAGTTCTTCAAATCCGTCTCCGAGAAATAGGCATCGCAATCGGGATGGGAATGAAAAATGCCGATCACATCGAGTCCGCGCTCGCGTGCCGCACGGTCGGCCGCAAGCAGATCTTCCGGGCGAAGTTCGTAGCGCTGTCCCTGTTCGCCCGCGTAGGCATTCTTAAGCGGAATCGCTTCGGTGACGATCTTTTTCCCGCCCTGGATATGCCCCAGCATGGCGCCGCAGCATTCGTTCGGGTACGTGCGCTCGGCGTGCAGCACCATCGCCTGCCAGGGCTTGGTCTCGATTTCAATCATTCCAAAAAGACTCGCTTAAATACTTCTGACCGCCATCGCACAAAATGGTGACGATCGTGCCGCGCTCGCCCGAGGCGGCCAGTTCGTCCGCGATGCGGCCGGCGGCCAGCACATTCGCGGCCGCCGAAACGCC
>JBOGMI010000948.1:0-7097 GCA_050746645.1 Bryobacteraceae bacterium
GCGGCGAAGCGGTGGGCGTAACGATGCCTCATCCGCATGGCCAGATTTACGCCTTGCCGTTTGTCCCGCCGTTCGCGGAGAAAGAGATCGCCTCGGCGCGGCATTTTGCGGCCGAAAACGGCGGAGCTTGTCTGCACTGCACGCTGCTTGCGCAAGAGATCAAGGAGCGGATTCGCGTGGTCGCCGTGGATGAGCATTTCGCCGCGTTCGTTCCTTTCGCCGCCCGCTTCCCGGCCGAACTGGCGATCTATCCGCGGCGGCATGTGCGCACTTTGCTCGATCTTTCCGAAGCGGAACGGCAAAGCCTGGCGCAAACGATCAGCATGGTGCGGCGCAAATACGACAACTTATTCGGCTTTGTAATGCCGTTGATGATGGCGGTAAGACAGGCTCCGCTGCGCGATGTGGAAGCGCCGCATCATTTATCTGTGCAGTTTATGCCTCTACAGCGCAGCGAAACCAAGCTGAAGTATCTGGCCACGATGGAAACGGGATTCGGCACGTTCCTCGCCGACACCGCGCCGGAAGAAATGGCCGAACGGTTGCGGCGCTGCGAGCCGGTCCCGGCTGACAGAACCCCGACCGTCAGGGAGGGGCCGTGACGAACTTCGGTTCACAATACTCAGTACAACGGTTCTTCCCCCGCTGGCCGTGTCTTCCAGCGCCGATGAATCCACATCCACTGGTCCGCGTGCTCACGGATGATCTCTTCCAACAGCGAATGAATGCGTTGCGTGTCGGCAGCCGCATCGCCCGTGAGCGCTACCTCGGGATAGAAGCGCAGCACGTAGCGCCGCCGCGATTCGTCCCAAAGCGCGAAGCCGGGAACGACCGGCGCGCCCGAGCGGTAGGCAAGCTTTACCAAGCCCGGATTCGCGCAGGCGGATTTCCCGAAGAAATTCACGAATGCGCCTTCCGAAGCGCTGGTGTTCTGATCCATCAACACGCCAACGGCTTCGTTATGCTGTAAGGCCTTCAACACCGGCCGCGCCGCATCCCGCTTCACAATGAGGCGGTTGCCCGAAAGCTTGCGCCGGTTCTCCACCAGCCGGTCGATGAGCGGATTGTCCAACGGCCGCACCATCACGTTCATAGGCTCGGTGAGCAGGGCGTGGGCGAAGGCGCTGAGTTCCCAATTGCCCAGATGCGCCGTGGCGATGAGAATGCCGCGTCCTTTCGCTTTAGCCTGATTGTAATTCTCCAGCCCCTCGTAGCCGATCCATCGCGCAATATTTCCGCCATGCAGCGAAGGAAAGCGCGCAAACGCGACCAGCAGGCGCGCGATATTGGCGAACACGCCATCCGCGATTCGTTTGCGTTCCGCCGTATCGAGCTGCGGAAACGCGAACGACAGATTTTGCATCGCGATGCGGCGCAGGCGGGGAATGCCCCAATCCATGACACGCACGGCCACACGCGAGAGCGCGCCTGCCAGCGGCATGGGCAGCCGCCGCAACGCTCCGACCAGCGCCGCGGCGATCGCGTATTCGGCTCGTATGCGGATCACGCGTCCCGAGGACCCGGGACTCGGCAGACTCAGAGTCTGGGTCACGGTTTGCGGACCGCTCATGCGAGATCCAGATCCAGACGCGTAACCGAAGCCGGCGCAAACGAATAGGTGAACGGAGAGGCGATGGGGACGTTTTTATTCCGCACCGGCTCGATTCCGTTCGGCTGGTCGAGCGTATTGTGCGCGTGGATGTCTTTAGAAGTCAGGACCGTCGCCTTCGCGCCGGAAATACGCCGGCCTTTAACGCCAATCTCCACCTGCTGCGGATTCTGCGCATCGGCATTCGTCACTGTGAGCGTACATCGCTTGCTGCGCATCGATGCCGACCCCGCCAGCGCCGCGAGGCCGCGCGCCGATTTCTGCTCCAGGATCGGTCCGGAGATCACGGTGCGCAGCGAGGTCGCGCCCTGATGCGCCTTGTACATATCGAAGACATAAAAATTGGGCGTCACGATGAAGCGGTCTTCCACCCCGATAAACAGCGCGTTGATGTTATTGATGAGCTGCGCGTCGTTGGCCATGGCGATTTTATCCGCGTTGCGATTAAAGGTATCGAGCGTCAAGCCGGAGACCAGGGCGTCGCGCAGACTCGGATAGTAGCCGAACAGATAGTTTGGAGCAATGCTCGGATCGGTCTTATGCCATGATCCCCATTCATCCACCACCAGCTTCACTTCGTGCTTTTTATCCGTCTGGCCCATAATTCGCCAATGATTGCGTATCAGATCCTCCATGACCACGGCATCGGCAAGCTGCGCATACCATTGATCCAAGGAAAACTGATCCGCCAGACCGTTATTAGGCCCGCCGCAGTAATAGTGCAGGGCAAACCCAAAGATATTGCGCAGCTCGCCGGGTCCCTTTTCAGTTACTTTGCGAAAGAAACTTTCCGTCCAGGAGTAATCGTTCCCATTCGGACCCGAGGCGACCAAGTGCAGGTCCAGGCCGTAGCGCGGCACCCACGTTGTGTAGCGCCGAAACTCGACGGCGTATTCGTCGCCGGTGAAATTGCCGCCGCAGCCCCAGCTTTCATTGCCGACGCCCCAATAATGCACATCGAACGGCTGGCTCGAACCGCCCTGCGCGCGCAGTTTGGCGAGCGAAGTGGTTCCCGCCGGCGAGTTGCAATAGGCGATCCATTGGTAGAAATCGCGCGCCGGGAGGCTGCGCAGGTCGGCTGCGATGTAGGGCTGCGCGCCCGCCAGGCTGCAGAAATGCGCGAATTCGTTGGTACCGAACGCATTGGGTTCGTATTTTTGCGGCCCGTTCGGCCCCTTCCCTAGATAGGGAGTATTGGCCCAAAAGTTAGTCCGCGTGGGACGTTTGTCTCGCGGCCCCACGCCATCGCGCCAGTCGTAGCTATCGGCGAAACACCCGCCCGGCCAGCGGATCACGGGCGCTTGGATCTGGCGCAGTTTATCTACCAAAGCCTTGCGAATGCCCCCGACGTTGGGAACCTTCGAGTTCTCTCCCACCCAAACGCCGTCGTAAATGACTCCGCCGATATGTTCGGTGAAGTGGCCGTAAATCGTGGGTGCAATCTTGCCGATGGGTTCTTCCGGCAAAATATCGATCCGGCCCGAAGCGCACAAGCCGCTGCGCGGGGCCACTAGAGGCAGAGCAAGTCCAGACAGCAGAAAGTTTCGGCGGTTCACTTGGATATCGTATCGCTAAGTGCAAAAGCAATCCGAGCCGCGGCCGCCAGAGAGCGGTCTTCACGCGCATCTCTCGAAACTTCGAAATCTCGAAACCGAGCCGGAAGCGTAAGCGACCCCTAATCAAGCTAGCGCCGGGCTAGCCGCCCCGGCGTCTCGCTTACGCTCGGGGCTTCAGTTTTAGCTTAAATGAACAGCATTGGGGCTAGCGCCTCGCTAGTGCACCAGCCCGGCGGCGAGATAATTCCCGTAGCCTACGATCACGGTCGAGCCCACCAGCAGCAGCAGCGCCAGCGTCAGCAGACACCACGCGCGCCAGCCCGCGCCTTTCCATTCCTTGAAGCCGATCCCCCACAAGCTGCCAAAAATGATGATGCTGGCCATGTGCAGCGTCCAACTGGAGAATTTATAGCGCCCCATCTGGCTTTCGCCCATCGTGTAAAAGAAAAACTGGAAGTACCAGCAGGTGCCGGCCACCGCGCATAGCAGATAGTTGGCAAGCATGGGAACGCGCCGCGCCGCGTATTTCATCTGATGTGGTTCGACGGCGGGGATCTGCGCCGCAAGAACCGCCGAACCGCCGCCCGCGTCCTCCTGCCGGCCGGACGAATGCTCCACGACTTCGCGGCTCGGAGCGTCGATCGCCGTCTCCACAGTGGTTTCGCGGCGCACGGCCGCGCCATTGCGTGTCCAGCGCCGGAAGTATTCTCCGCCGCTCCTGTTGCGAACGTGGAGGATCACGCACCAGATGAAATTCGTGACGAATCCGCCCACCAGCAGCACCGGCAGGATTGCGAGGCCCTGCCAGAGCGGCGGCGTCCCATGCTCGAGCGCGAGCTTGCTAATGGTATTGCCCTGGTCCAAACCGATTGCGAAAAAGCCGCTCATGATGCCGGAAAGGATGGCGACGGCGATCCCCTTGCGCAGATTGAATTCCTGAATCACAGTTTTACGCTGCTCGGGAGACATGACGCGCTCTTTGCTGACGCCCGCGAGGCCAGCTACCGTGATTCCAACCAGGCAAACGAACACGCCCATCAGGATGATGCGGCCGGAGAGAGTTCCCAGAACTTGCGTCGCGAACACACCGTGCAGAAGTGGCGGCATCAGTGTCCCAAACGCCGCGCAGAGTCCCAGAACGACCGCCATGCCGAGCGAAAGCCCCAAATAGCGCATGGTCAGACCATAGGTAAGGCCGCCCACGCCCCAGAGCAATCCACAGGAAGCAACCCAGAAGAGCGTCACGTCCGGCGTGGCGCGCAAAACCGCAAACAGGTCGTGCGTGTTCAGCCAGGCCACGAACCAAGGCGCGATCAGCCAGCTAAAAATTCCGCCCGCCAGCCAGAACGTTTCCCAGGACCACACCCGTACCCAGCGATAGGGCACGTAAAAGCTGGCCGAGGCTAGTCCGCCGAGCCAGTGAAAAACGACGCCGAGCGCGGGATTGGGGATCATGCCGGAAACGAAGAAATGGAAGACTTCGGTTTCAGCCTATCGCACTCTTCGAATTTCAAAATCACCGTGTGCTTGCCGCGGCGCTCCGGTGGACCGCCTGGATGTTTACGCAGCACTCTCCCACTTCGGTTAGTTTCGCCGCCGCTTTTTTCTCTTCATCGAGGACTTGTTCCAGAATGTAGGCCTCGTCCTCGTTGCCGAGCACGCGCGCCAGCGCCACCAACGATCCATAGCAGGCAATTTCCAGGTGTTCCACCTGGTTTCCCGCGATCACCAGCGCCGCGTCCCGAATCGGCGAGGGTTCCGTGTTTTGGATCAATTCAGCGATTTCCTGACGCATCTGTTGAAGTACTCGGTTCGTCTCGGCCGCCGGCTGCCGGTCGAGGCGCTTGAACAATTCCAACGCTCGCGCCACATGGTCTTTGGTTTCGGAAAGGTGCTGCTCAAAGGCCGATCGGAGCTGCGGACTGGAGCTGGCATGGGCCATGGCGGGCAGTTCCTCGGTAAGCTGCTGCTCGATATCGTAGATCGATTCGAGTCCGTGGAGAAACAGATCCTCCGGCGTATGTAGCTGCATATTTCACTCCTTTCACTGAAGATATTTATAGTTGGACTGAGCGTGGCCAGGCTTCGTTTCGAGACACAAAAACCGTGCCTTCGCCGCGCGCACCGCCGCAACGATTTGCCTGATCTTGGGTTGCTGGTTCTTTGTCTCACCCTGGGTTTATGGCGCTTTGCCGACAGGCTCCTGGAACTGCTGGATCGCCGGCGCTTCCATTATCTTCTTTTCCGCCTTCCGCGTGGGGAAGGCAGCTTATTCCAACGGGCTAAGCTGGCTAGTGATGATCGCAGGCGCCTGGGCGGCCGGTTCGCCCTGGATCTATAGCGACGTGGGCGACACACCCCGCTTCTTCAACAGCCTCATTCTGGGAATTATCGTGTTTGTGCTGTCGATCTATTCGGCTTTCATGGGCATGCGCAGTAATGTTCCGGGAATGGCGCAAGTCCCTTAGTTCTCTCCACTTTTCTGCTTCCGGTGCGCCTCCACAATCTTGGCCGCTAGCTTCTGCGCATCCACCCGATAGGTCCCGGCAGCCATTTCTTTCCGTAGCTGCGCGATGCGCAAAGCGCGCTGCTTGGGAGTCTCACTGCCGTTCGATTTTTTAGCCATCGCCCTCGCTTACTAAGGAATATCCCGCCGATTCCATGTTAGCTAAGGTGTGAAAAAAAGTTAAGTAAGGTGTGTAAAAACGCCCTGCCGCGCCTCACTCTAGCCCTAAAGGCATAAACATTCCTACGAGCCGGATCGATATGACTGCATCGAAGACATTCAGCTTATTGAAGTTTTGGCCGGAATCGGCCGAAGGCTTCTATGGCGGCGCAAGTGAAACGCTCAGGGATCAAGAACAAAGAGGCTGCGATGACAGCTGGTCAAAAGACCGGGAAACGAGAGGGGCTGACCCCGGAAATGCGGGAGCAGTTGATCCTGGAACACTTGCAACAGGTGAAGCTGATCGCCAGACGCATCCACGAACGGCTTCCCGTCTCGGTCAGCTTGGACGACTTAATCTCCACCGGAGTAGTCGGGCTCATTGCAGCCATCGATCGCTACGACGCCAGCCACGATGTAAAGCTGAAGACCTATGCCGAATATAAGATTCGCGGCGCCATTCTGGACAGCCTGAGAGGGCTGGACTGGGCGCCGCGCCAACAGCGCAAACGCGCCAAACAGATCGAGGCCGCCATTGCCGTGCTCGAGCAGGAACATCAGCGCATGCCGGCCGAAGAAGAAATCGCGGCTTATCTCGGCCTTTCCGTGCCCCAGTATCAGGACTGGCTGTCGGAAGCCCGCGGCCTCACCCTAGGAAGCCTGGAGAACGCGGGCACCGAAGAGGAAGGATGCGACCTGCTCCGTTATATCGCCGATTCGGACGAGCAATGGCCTTCCCGTATCGTCGAGCGCGGGCAACTGGAGCAACTGCTGGCTGAATCCATCGACAAAATGCCGCAGCTCGAAAAAACCGTCCTCAGCCTCTACTATTACGAAGAAATGACCCTCCGCGAGATCGCCAAGATCGTCGATCTGCACGAATCGCGTATCTCCCAGCTTAAATCGCAAGCCATCTTGCGGCTGCGCTCCTTCATGCAGAAGCGCTGGCCCCAGGAAGGCGCCGGCGCCCAGTCGCAGGCCAAGTCTACTCCTCGCCATTCGCAGATGGCTTGATCGTCATCTGCATCTGGCGGTGTTCCCGTGTGACGGTCACCGGAATCGGCTTGTCCGACCGGTTTGCCCGCAGAATGCCGGTCACGTCCTTAGGCGAGGAAACACTGTGGTGACCAAACCCGGTAACGACATCCCCGGCCCGCAAACCCGCTCTCTCGCCGGGCGAATCCTGCTCCACCGCGCGCACCAGCACCCCATGACTCACGCCGAAATATTTCGCCAGTTGGTTGTCCAACGGCTCGCATTCGATTCC
>JBOGMI010000949.1:0-1895 GCA_050746645.1 Bryobacteraceae bacterium
AGTGGTCCCATGCTCGTCTTGAATGATGATGCGCCGCACGTTGCCTTCGTGAATCAGCGTGCGCACCTTATCCACGAGGTCTTTTCCCAGCACCTGGAATTCTTCCACCAAGTCTTGCAATTTCATAACTGTCGCTCCTCGAATATGGTCTACGCAAGACTGGGCCGCAAAGTTCCGTTCCCGCGATAATCGAAGCAGGTGCAACATGAGACGTAAGCCCGCCAAATCGAGGCGCGTTGCGGCTATCGCTCGTAAACGGATCGGTAAGATCCCGGCACCCAAGATCATCACGCCGAAAACTCAGCGGAAACTCAAGCATCGGAAGCCGGAAACCGATACCGAATGAAAAGTAAGGTTAGAACTCAGCAGTCTACCCGGCGCACCAGTTCTTCTACCGCATCGACAACCGCGTCCGGCCGCTCGAAGGGGATCCAATGTCCGGTGTTGGGGATCGCTTCGTGACGCGCTTCGGCGCTGGCGCGGACCCATGAGTTGCGCTCGGCCAGTTCGGCCTCGGTGGCATTGGCTGCCGAAAGAACGATCATGGGAATTTCCGGCGGCACGGGCATCGAAAGCGCTTCGTGAGCGGTCTGCGGCAAACACTCGAGATAGGCCGCCAGCGCGCCGAGGCACTTCGCGCTGCTCCAATGCGCGCGAATCAGAGGCCAGGTCTCGCGCGGCAGTTTACGGATCTCGCCGGCCAGGCTTTCCAGTTCACCCATCGCCAGCGGGGCGGTGGTGTAGCCCATCACCTTAGGGAATGCTCTCCCGCCCTGGGAGAGCGCCATCAGAGCGGCGCGCACAATGCCGAAATGCGAGAGCAATCTGCCGCGCCGCGCGAGGCGCGCGCCGAACAAGAGCCGCCGCCTTTCGAGCCAGGGGCAGCCGCTCCAATATTCCAAAGAAACCGGGTCCAGCAAGAGCAGTCCGGCAACGCGATCGGGATGCAGGGCTGCCCAGGCGCGCATCAGCAATCCACCGTAGGAATGGCCAACCAAAATGTAGGGCGGCGGAAGCGCGGCTGCCGTGAGCAGGAAATCAAACTCCTTCAGCATCGCGGCGAGCGTGCGCGGCACCGTGCAAGCGCCGCTCCAGCCCAATCCCGCGCGATCGTAGCTCACGACGCGCGTAAATTTCGCGATTTGCGGCTGGATGAATGTCCAGCTCAGCGAGCTTGCCGCGATGCCGGATTCGAGAATCACTGCCGGCGTGCCGGTGCCTTGCTCGTTGATATGCAGCCGCAGCGGTCCATCCGAAAGAATGCGGCCCGGAGGCGGGTAGCGGCGCCGGTCGGCAGACGTGCCGAGCTTTTCGTAGGCCATGCCGCCGAGCAGCAGGGCTAAGACAAGACCAAGAGTGCGCAATGCGGTGCGATCCTCAATCGGCTACCATCATCTCGCCCGGCAGAATAGCGCGCGTGCGGGGCAGATATCCAACCACGGCGGCGGCGCCCACCACCAGCAGCACCGCGATAAAAGCGATGAATTCCACGACATCTGCGGCATGTGTGCGCGGCAGGGTTTTCCATAGCAGCAGAAGAACCGCCTGCGCCGCCGTCACCGCCCAGACCGCGCCGTAAAAATAGCGCCGCTCGATGCCCTCGCCCACGGTGGAAGGTTTGACGCGCGGCAAGCGGCCGAACATTCCCAAAAGCAGAATCAGGGCCATCAGCGGCGCGTAGGCGTCGGCGTAGATTTGCTTCATGTACCAGGTGCGCGTGGCCACTGCGATCGCGAGACCCGCCAGATTCAGCAGAGCGAAGGTGATTAGCGCGTTCCAGGCAAAGGTGTAGCAGACGCGCCGGTAAAGCGGGTTCGGTTTGTCCTCGCTGAAGCGAAGGATGTAGGGCCGCGGCTCGACTCCGGGGAGCTGGCCATAGAGACCTGCGGCGCCGG
>JBOGMI010000950.1:0-5084 GCA_050746645.1 Bryobacteraceae bacterium
CAGTACGGGATCCAACTGGGAGTGCGCCAGTGCCAGCGCATATTCCGCCAACTGGGCTTCCGGTTGCGCAAGCCGCGTCCCGCCATCGCCCAAGCCAATCCGGAATGGCAGCGGTCGCATAAAAAAACTTCAGCAGCTCATGAAAGACGACCGGGTCGATCTATGGTCCACCGACGAAGTGCACTTTCAACAGCACGGTTCCCGCTGCCGAATGTGGATTCCGCCGGAGATCAAAGATCCGGTTCTGCTGCATGCGCCGACACGCAAGAGCGTGGGGTATTTCGGCGCGGTCCGCTTATCCGATGGCCGGTTCGTATTCCGCCGCGAGGAGGACAAATTCAATGGGGAGACCTTCTTCCGCTTCCTGCGGGAACTTCGCCGCGCCAGCCTCCGGGCAGACCGCCGCGTCGTTGTCATTACCGATAACGCCAAATATCACCACGCTCGCCTGCATAAGATCTGGAGAGAGAAGCAAGCGCCTCGGTTTGCTCTGGATTTTCTGCCGCCTTACAGCCCGGAGCTGAATCCGATCGAGCGCGTCTGGAAACTGACACGCCGCTTATGCCTGCACAATCGCTATTTCGAGAAGCTCGATGAAGTCACCGCCGCTGTCGAAACTCAGTTCGTCAGCTGGACAAAACGCAACGACACTCTGCGCCGATTATGCGCAATTACTTAAGACGTCGTGTTTAGTGCGCGCAGTAAACGATAGAGCGCCTCTGGCTGAGCTTGGCATTGAGTCGCAAGCCGTTCCACGGTTTGCTCGCTATCACCCAGCGCGTCGGCAATGCCCAGACGCGCCGCCGCGCACAAGGCCCGGCTGCGGGCGTAACCCATGGCCATTCCAGTTAGCGTCTGGTTTCTGATTACATTTCCAATCGCACCGCTTGTTTCTGCCATTCCCATCCTCCAGCGAATCAGCCCCCAAGATCAGCATAGAGACCTCGCTATGTTGGAAACAATGAGCGCCGCCGATTCCATTGCCCGCTATCTGGAAGATGCTTCCGGATACCATGGCGAAGCCGAGCGTGTATTCACGCCCGAAACCGTGGATGAGGTTCGTGAGATCGTGCGGCGAGCCGCTTCCGAACATGCGCTGCTGACCGTGGCGGGCGCGGGAACGGGACTGACGGGCGCCAGCGTGCCTTACGGCGGCTGGGTGGTTTCGCTCGAGCGTCTGCGAAAGCTGGAAATCAAGCCGGGCGTCGCGCGCTGCGGTCCCGGCGTGATTTTGAAAGACCTGCATGCCGCGGCGGCAAAGACGCGCCAGTTTTTCGGACCCAATCCCACCGAATCGCTGGCCTCGATTGGAGGCATTATCGGCACCAACGCGGGCGGCGCCCGGAGTTTTCGCTATGGCTCGGTGCGGCGGCACGTGCTCTCGCTCGAAGTGACTTTTATGAACGGCGAAACGCGCCGATTTCGCCGCGGCGATCGCCTCGATTTCCCAGTGCGGACGGTGCGCCAGCCCGCAACGACGAAAAACTCCGCCGGCTACTTTTTGCAGCCGGATCTCGAATGGATCGATCTGCTCGCGGGCAGCGAAGGAACGCTCGGCATCGTCACCGAAGCCGAGTTGCGGCTTTTTCCCGAACCGAGCGCAATCTTGAGCGGCGTGGTTTTCTTTCCTTCGGAGGACCTGGCGATGGCGGCGGTGGATACCTGGCGGCCGGTCGATGAGCTGCGCATCCTCGAATTTCTTGACGAAGTCGCGCTGGATTTTCTGCGCCCGGCCTACCCGCAAATTCCGGCAAACGCCCGCGCGGCCCTGCTGATCGAACAAAATCTCGCTTCGGAACAGGACGACGAAGTGGACCGGTGGAGCGAGCGGCTGGGGAAACAGGAAGCCTTCGAAGAGGAATCCTGGTTCGGCTTTAGCGCCGCGGACCGCGAACGCTTCCGCGAGTTTCGCCATACATTGCCGGTCAAGGTGCTCGATCGCATCCGGCACAACGGCTTTCCGAAATTGGGCACCGATTTCGCCGTTCCCATATCTCACAGCCGCGAGCTGCAGGATTATTACCGGCGCCGCTGCAACGACCTGTTCCCGCGCCGCCACACGCTGTATGGCCACGCGGGCGACGCAAATAACCACCTCAATCTGCTGCCCGAAACTTCCGAGCAAGCCAGCGTGGGCGCCGAACTGCTCTACGACTTTGCTCAATACGTGGTTTCGCTCGGCGGCACCGTGGCTGCCGAGCATGGCATCGGGAAACGCAAGAAGCAGTTGCTGAAATTGATGTATTCGGGCGAGGAGATCGCAGCCATGCGGGATGTGAAGCGCCGCCTCGATCCGGAATTTCTGCTCGGCCGCGGCAATATTTTCGAACCGTAATGCGCGGCCTCTCCCTTACGGTCGGGGTTCTGTAAGTAGCTCCAGAAGCGCGGCAATCCCTTGGTGGAAGATTGTAGGGGGCGTGATCAGGCTGACCACGCAAGCCTCCATAGGGAGATCGTAAAAATAACCCGGCTGCACGATGACGTTGCGCTCGGCGAGCAGTTTTTCGGGCCAGTCTTGTTGGTCGATTCTCGGCAACTGAACGATGGCCGACCAGCCGCCTTCGAGGTGCAGCGGATGCGCCGGAGAGCCCTGCAACAGCTTTTGGAGCGTATCGACATTGGTTTCGATGCGGCCCAGAATCCGGTCGCGCATGCGGGCGCCGATTGGCAGCAGTTTCGGCAAAGCACGTTGGACGGGCGTGTTGACGGATAAATAAGTGTCCAGAATGAGTTCGAGGCGGTCGCGCGCGACGGAGCATTGCGGCTCCGGTCCGTTGATTGCGATCCAGGCGAGCTTCATCTGCGGCATGCCCGCGGATTTCGAAAGGCCATTCAGCGAGAAGCTGAGCACGGAATCGCTGCCGATGAGCGTGGGTACGCGGTTCGCCGCGGGCGCCAGCGCATAATCCAGGAACACCTCGTCTGAAATCAGCGGCAAACCGCGTTCGCCGGCGATGTGGAGAAGTTCGCGGGCTTCCGAGGGCTTCAAAAACGAACCCGTGGGATTGTTCGGATTGACCAGGACAATCGCGCGCGTGTGTTCATTGATTTGGCGGCGCAGAGAGTCGAAATCGACGAACCAACTGCCGTCGTACGCCAACCAGTAAAAGGAGATGCGCACCGATTCGAGCGCCGCCAGATATTCAAAGAGCGGATAGGAGGGGAGCGGCGCCAGAATTTCATCGCCGGGGTCGCACAGCAGCTTGAAAAGCAGCGCGTAGGCTTCGCTGGTGCTGGCGGTCAGCGCCAGCCGCGCCGGAGAATTGTTAATCCCGCGCGAAGCATAGAAATCGGCAATGGCGGATCGCGCCCGTTCCTCTCCCAGCGGGTGTGGCCGATACGCCAGATCCCCGGTTTCGGCCAAAGCGCGCGCGATGGCGGCGTGTGGATAATCCGCGAAAATCTCTGTAGGATTCGAAACCGTGAGATCCAGCAGCGGGACTCTGCTCTCTCGCTTGCGTTCGATCGCAGCCGTCAGCGAATTCGAGGAAACCGGCCAAGTCAGCCGGTGCGAGTAAGGTCGCACGATTTATCTTATTGGGAGCGGTGGCGGTGGGAAGAAATTCCTCCTTCGGATTAACCTTAGACCGCAGACCGCCCTGCCGGTAAGGAGATGATGTCCTCGTGCAAACTCTTGAATTAAAGGGCGGATAATCAAATTTCGGTTCGAAGCCCATTTTTTGCACCTGGTCTAATGCTTCGCTTCGGAAAAGACGATGATTGTGCTGGGTAGCTATTATTTCCTACAATCCAAATGAGCCCACTTCCATGAAGTATCTTGCCGCCATCCCCGTTATTTGTGCGCTATCGATCCTCGCCGGTTGCAGCCAAAGCCCGCAAAAGCTGATCGCCACGGCGAACAAGTACAACGCCAACCACAAGTACAAAGAAGCCTCCATCCTCTATCAGAAGGCGATCTTAAAAGATAAGAAGAACGCCGAAGCGTACTACCGCGAAGGGTTGAATCGGCTGGACGACCATGACCCGGTAAACGCGGTGAAATATCTGCGCCGCGCCATCGACCTGAACCCGAAGAATATCGATGCCGAAACCAAGCTGGCCGAAATCTATCTGACGGCCTACGCTTCGAACCCGTCCCATTTCAAGCAGATTCTCCCGGATATAAAGCGGCTCACAAAAGAGATTCTGGCCAACGATCCCAACTCTTTCGATGGCATTCGACTGGAGGCTTTTCTGGCGCTCGCGGACAAGAACCTGGACCAGGCGCTGAAGGACTTCGCGCGCGCAAATGAAATCAAGCCCTATTCGCAAAACCTGGTCGGCTGGTATGCGGAAGCTCTGGTCCGGGCCAAGAAACCGGAGCAAGCGAAGAACCTCATTAGCGACATGCTCGCCCACGACAAGACCTGGAGCCCCGGATACGATTTCCTGTTCTTGCAATATTCGCGAGAGAAGAACCAGAAGGCCGCCGAAGCCGTGCTGCGCGAGCACGTAGCGAACGATCCGCACAGCGCGGGAGCCCTCGTTGCTCTTTCTAACTATCTGCTGGCGCAGAACCGCTTCGATGAGGCCCAGGGCGTGATTGAGCGGGTCCTTTCGGACAAGAAGAGCTTTCCGCAGGCAAGAATGCTCATGGGCAATTTTTATGTCCGGGCCAGGAAATACGACCAGGCGTTACAGCAATATCAAGCCGGGGCTTCCGAGAACCCCAAGGACGCACTGGGATACCGGGAGCGCGTGGTCCAGGTGGAATTGCGCAATGGGCAGCGTGACCAGGCGATGGAACTTGCCAAGAAACTGGTGCAGAAGAACGCCGATAACGCGCCGGTAAACGAGATGTACGCGTCGCTTCTGATGAGCACGGGAAAACGAGCCGATCTCGATACCGCGATCGGTAATTTGCAGAAGCTGGTTCAGAAACACGCGAACGATCCCGTGCTGCACCTGGATCTTGCGCACGGATATTTCAATTTAAACAAGCACGACCAATCGCAGGGTGAAGCATTGGAAGCGATTCAGCAAGAGTTGAAGCGGCATGTTCCGCGCCAGCAGGTTTTGATTCCGGCGCGCATCATTGCGGCGCGCGTTTACGAGGATGAAGGCCAGCATACCAAGGCGCTTCG
>JBOGMI010000951.1:0-4230 GCA_050746645.1 Bryobacteraceae bacterium
GGCAATCTGCTGCCTTTGGACGTCAAAAAACTGAAGACGATTGCGGTGATCGGCCCCAACGCCTCGGCGGTTCACCTGGGCGCCTACAGCCGCCAACCGGCGCACGAAATCAGTATTCTGGACGGCATCCGCAAGCGCGTCGGGCCTGCAGTGAACGTTCTGTTCGAAGAAGGCTGCGATATCAGCAGCGCGCAGCAGGGATGGACGGCCTGGTATCAGAACAAAGTCGATCTGCCCGACCCGGCTACGCAGCCTGCCAAGATCAAAGCCGCAACGGAGGCGGCGCGCCAGGCGGATGTAGCGGTTCTGGTCCTCGGCGGAAACGAAAGCACGTGCCGTGAAGCCTGGAATGACAAGCATTTGGGCGACCGCGATTCGCTCGATCTGCTCGGCGCGCAAAACGAACTGGTTACATCGGTCCTGGCCACCGGAAAGCCGACCGTTGTGTTCCTGATCAACGGCCGGCCGCTGTCGATCAACTATGTCGCCGAGCACGTTCCCGCGATTCTCGAAGGATGGTATATCGGGCAGGAGGGCGGCACGGCCGCAGCCAATGTGCTGTTCGGGGATGTGAATCCTGGAGGCAAACTGCCGATAACCTTCCCGCGGACGGTTGGCGAGGTGCCGGATTATTACAATCACAAACCTTCGCTCCACCGGCCGTATATTTTCCAGAAGCCCGGGCCTTTGTTCCCGTTCGGCTGGGGACTGAGTTACACGACATTCACCTTCAGCAACTTGAAGCTATCGGAACCGCGGATCGGGCCGGAAGGAGAGACTTCGGTAAGTGTGGATGTTACGAATACCGGATCGCGGGAGGGCGATGAGGTTGCGCAGATGTATATCCGCGACCGGGTCAGTTCGATTACGCGGCCGGTCAAGGAATTAAAAGGATTCGAGCGTGTCACACTGAAGCCGGGAGAAACCAGGACAGTCCACTTCAAGCTGACGCCGGCCGAGTTGGGTTTCTACAACATCAACATGGACTGGGTTGTCGAGCCCGGAATGTTCGACATTATGGTCGGTCCGAACTCGGCGGAGACAACCAGCGTGCCGTTGCAGGTGACTGCGGCATGAAGGCAGCGCTGCGGCGATTTTGCTTTCTTGCAGGCATTCTCGGATTCGCAAGCGCCGTATTCGCCCAAAAGCCGCCCGTGGTTTTGAACCGCGGCGGAGCGACGGTGACGCTTGAACCCTACGCGCCGAACATCATCCGCATTACCCTGAGCCTGAAAAAAGAATGGGCGCTCGCGCCTCCGGGTTACGGTTTTGTCGCCAAACCTGACCTGCAGGGTTGGACCCGCGAGAGCACCGCCCAGGCAGATGTCTATCGCTCCTCGCGCCTCGTTATCACGGTGGCCAAGCCGCAGCCTTATAAACCGCTGCCGACCCAGATCGATATCGGCAAGTACTTCAACGGCTCGGCCCCGGGCGCGCACATCACGGTCCGGACCGTCGATGGCAAGGTGCTCACCGACATGATGGGTTGGTCGATGTCGGTGCCGAACCACAAAGATGGAAATGCGGGCATCTTGTATGACCGCAGGCCGAGCGATAAGCCCTTCTATCAGGTCGGTGCGACCTTTGTTTCTCCGCCGGGCGAGCACTATTACGGACTGGGCCAAAACCAAGAGGGCTATCTCGATCACCGCGGCCATACCGTCGATTGCTGGCACGACTATAACGCCACCGGCGGCGAGAGTCTCGGCGTGCCTTTTCTCGTGACAAATAAAGGATACGGGCTGATTTGGGACAATCCGTCGAAAACGACGATCGAACCCGGATTTAATGAGCGAACAAAATGGATTTCGCAGGTAGGGAATCGCGTTTCTTACTTTGTCATCGCGGGCCGGAACACGGACGAAATCTATGAGGGCTACCGGCATCTTACCGGCGTCACCCATCTGCTGCCGAAGTCCGCTTACGGCTTTATTCAAAGCAAGCAGCGCTATTCGACGCAGGCCGAAGTGATGGCGGTCGCCAATGGCTATCGGGAACGCCACCTGCCGCTGGACGTCATCGTGATCGACTGGTTCTACTTCTCCAAAATGGGCCAGCTCGATATGGTCCCGTCTAAGTGGCCGGATCCGGCGGCAATGAACCGGAAATTGCGCCGGATGGGGATCAAGACGATGATCAGCGTCTGGCCGCGCTTTAAATCCGGAACTCGCTATTACAATTTACTGCTGAAAAATGGCTGGTTCGAGCACTTGAAGAACGGAACCCCGACCAACGGCTTGCCTTATGACCGTGCCGGCTCCGATATCGATGTGACCAATCCGAACGCGGCACGCTGGTTCTGGAGCGTCATCAAGAGAAATTTCATCGACAAAGGATTCTACGGCATCTGGACCGATGAAACCGAGCCGGACCTGCCGCCGAACGGCAGCTATTTCTTCATCGGACCGGGCACGCGCTACTACAATGTCTATCCCTTGTTCGAGACCCAGGCTGTATACAAAGGTTACCGGCGCGATGTAAAGCACCGCGCTGTGATCCTCGCCCGCGCTGCCTATCTGGGAGCGCAGAGCAACGGCACCATGTTCTGGTCTTCCGATATCTATCCGACTTGGGACACGCTGCGGCGCCAGGTCCCTACCGGGTTGGATTTCACCGCTTCCGGCATGGCTTATTGGAGCACCGATATCGGCGGCTGGCAGTATTTGCCTCATGTGCATCACCCCAAGCACCCGCCTTTACTCAGCCCAGCCGGAGCACGCTCCAATGTCGGCGGTGATGTCGATTATCCTGAACTCTATACACGGTGGTTCGAGTACGGCGTGTTCCAGCCGATCTTCCGAACACACGGGAGCCGCCGTCATAACGAAGTCTGGTCTTACGGCAAACAAGCCGAACCCATCCTGGAAAGATATCTACGACTCAGATATAAACTGATGCCGTATATTTACTCGCTCGCTTACCAGACCTACAAAACCGGAGCGCCGTACATGCGAGCGCTCTTTATGGATTTTCCCAACGACCCGCATGTAGACCGCCTGCGCTACGAATACATGTTCGGCCCCGCGTTCTTAGTCGCTCCCGTTACGAAGCAAGGCGCCACTAGCCGCCGCGTCTATCTGCCCAAGGGCGCCGATTGGTACAACTATTGGACTAATCAGCGGTTCCACGGCGGACAGACGATTCAGGTCAAGGCGCCGATCGACATCATACCGTTGTTCGTGCGCGCAGGTTCCATCGTTCCGATCGGTTCGCCTGTCGAAAGCACGGCGCAGGTACAGAAAATCGCGAAGGTGCGCGTGTATCCGGGGGCAAACGGCGATTTCACGCTGTATTCAGACGACGGGAGCACCTACGCCTACGAGCACGGCAAGCACAAGATTAGCCATCTCCACTGGGACGATGCCACGCACAAGCTGAGCCACAGCGGGGCGCAAGCGTGGACTGTGCCGGATAGCCAGATTGTGGAGATCGTCGGGCGCTAATGCTTCGGGGATAATAGGAGCAGATGAGCGCTTTGCAAAACGAGATTGGAAAGCTTTCGGCTACCGAGAAGCTGGAGCTGCTCGATGTGCTCTGGCAGAGCCTGGAAGCGGACGAGCTGCCGCTCACAGAAGCGCAGTGCGACGAACTGGACTTCCGCCTGATAGAGTACGAACGCAATCCCGATGATGTCGTTCCCTGGGATGAGGTCAGAGCGCGCGTTTTTGGTAGAAAGTGAAGCTTCCAGTTGTCTGGATTCCCGAAGCGGAATCTGACCTCGCAGATGCGGCAGCCTGGTATGCAAGCATTGGCCCGGATCTTGGGGAGCGCTTTAGCCAAGTTGTAGGACAGACGATAGAACTGATCGCACGGAACCCGCTAGCCTGGCAGGTAATTCATAAACAAATACGGCGTGCGGGGTTGTGGCGGTTTCCGTATGGAATCTTTTTTCGTGTAGAGACCGATCGAATCGTGGTGATTGCCTGTATGCATGGACGGCGCAATCCGAAGCGCTGGAGAGTTCGCGGTAGCGCAGGATGAAGAGCAGGGAAGGAGAATCTTAAGAGCTTGCAGAATTTGCTGGTCATGAAGTTCGGCGGCACCAGCATGGGCAGCGCCGAACGCATCCGCGCCGTTGCGGAGATTATTCGCGAGCATGGCAAGCGGCATTCCCTCCTGGTAGTGGTTTCCGCCATGTCGAAGGTGACGGATCTGCTGCTCGGCACGCTGAAGCATGCCGAAGTCGGAGACCGCGCGGCGCTCGACGCCAATGTGCGCACATTGCTTGCG
>JBOGMI010000952.1:0-4314 GCA_050746645.1 Bryobacteraceae bacterium
GCAAGATAACTGCGTAGCGAGGTATCGGTTTCCTTCGAAATCGTTAACGACCAGCGGACCGTCTCAGCCATAGCTAATAAGTGCCTATCTTTTTTTATTGTACTGACGTTCAGTAAGCACTTTCGCGCTTTCGATCCGGTTCTCAAGCAGGCGCTGCGGATCGAAGCCCTTGAGCTTCAGTGATTCCGCTGTCGCACCTCCGAGCGCTCTTCCCGGCATCAGACCAATTAACTCGCTTTCCTTAACCGAGACGCCACTTGCGGCGGCCAGGCGCTCGACTTCCCGATAGACGGTGGCCAGCGTTGTGCGGTCCAGATCGGTCAGGTTCAGCGAGACTTGCACCAGGCCGCACGATTCGAGAGGGAGACCCAATGCCTTCACGGCAGGAAGACCGCCGCTGCTTTCGCGAATGCGGCGGGCGATGGCTTGGGCTAGTTCCAGGTCGCCGGATTGCAAGTTGATATTGAAAGCGACGAGAAACTTTCGCGCGCCGACAATGACGGCGCCGGCGGTGGGGTGCAGCGAAGGGCCGCCGAGGTCCGGCTGTCTGCGAGGATCGTTGAGCGCGGCCTCGCGCAATTCTTCGAATTGCCCGCGACGAACGTTTTCGAGCCTCGCGCGCTCGGGACGCAGCGCTGCCGCTTCGTAGAAGTAAACAGGGATGCGCAGCCCTTCCCAAATGCGCCGGCCGGCCTGGTGGGCCAGATCGACGCATTCGGTCATCGTCGTGCGTTCGAGCGGAACGAAGGGCAGCACATCCAGCGCCCCCAGGCGCGGATGCTCGCCGCGATGGCGGTTGAGGTCGATCCGTTCGGCGGCGATTGCCGCGGCCCGGAGCGCGGCCTCCAAAAGCGCTTGGCCCGGGCCGGCAAGCGTAATTACGGAGCGGTTGTGGTCCGGATCGCTCGTCCGATGCAGAATCAGCACCCCTGAAACGGACGCAAAGGCGCGTTCCAGAGCATCGACGACGGAAGCGTCGCGGCCTTCCGAGAAGTTCGGAACGGACTCGATGAGCCGCGCGCTCAGGCAGCGCCTGCCTTCCAGCGATTCCTGCTGAAGGCGACCGCTCCGTCGCGAATCGCGATGGCGACGTGATTGACGCCAAATTGGCGCGGCAGATCGCGGTAGTCGGAAATGTCCAAAACCAGGACGTTGGCGCGTTTGCCGCATTCCAAGCTGCCGGCGGTTTCGCCGCAGCCACGGGCGTAGGCGGCATTGATCGTGGCCGCCGCGATGGCCTCTTCCGCGCTTAGGCGCAGACGGAACACGGCGAGCGCGACTACCATTTGCATGCTGAAGCTCAGCGTGTGGCGAGAATCGTAACCGCTCGAGAGCGCAATGGCGCCGCCCGCATCGGCCACCGCGCGCGCAGAATTGGCTTCGCCGCCCTCTAGCGCATGTTCGCCCGGCGAGAAGACGGCGACGGCGGCTGACCCCGCCAGCACCCGGCACTCATGTCCGACGAGCGGCTGGGGACAGAACACGCTTTGTGGATGGAAGCGGCCGAGTATCCGCGAGAGCGCATCCGGCGAACCTCCCGGCCAGGAAAGTTTGCGCCCGAGCCCCGAATCGTCGATGGCGCGGAAAATATCTTCGCCCAGTGGGGAGCCAGGGATGGCTTCGATCTCGACCGAGTCGGCCAGTTTCCGGCGCGCGATCGCCTCCAGAACCTCAAGAAAATCCCGTTTTCCTCGACCGAAGCCGACTCTCCATGTCTGGACGATTTCGCGGGATTCCTCGGCGATTCTCGCAAGCTGGCGCAACACGGCCAGGTCGGCATGAAAATCCGCCGCGTCAGCGCTGGCCTTCCATGCGGCGGTCAGCGTACCGTGATGGCGGCAGGCACGCATCAGTTGCTGCGCTTCCGCAGATAACTCGGCAGGTCTCTTCCGCCTTTTCATCTCTCCAGCCGGCTCGAGCCCCAGGTTCAGGCCCGGATCGCAAAAGGCCGGCATCACCACTCGCCCGTGTACCGCAATGTCGAGCGCATCGCGCGCCTCTTTCAGGTTCTCGATGCGCCGCGTCATCCCAACGTGCGCGATTTTGCCGTCGCAGATCAGAACTGCGCCGTCTTCAATGGCGGACAAATCTTCAAGCGCGGCGCCCCGGCGTGCACCAGCGGGGCCGTGCAACGTCAACAACTGCTTGGCCCCACGAAGCAAAATCGGTTGTGGCAAGGCTGATCTGAATGGCGGCTTACAGAACCGTCTCCTTTGAGTATTACCTTATTTGCTGAATGAGCATACGGTAAGACGCAAAATCCTCCAGAAACGCGTAGACGGTGACGATAATGGCAAGCGCGGCCAGTACCTTCCACAGAACTTCCCGAGGACTATTGGGAACCCCCGGCAGACCGCCAAGGAGGCCGACGACAAACCCTCCTACAAATCCGCCAATGTGCGCCGCCGCGCTGACGCCGGGCATTAGAAAGGTAAATACGAGTCCATAGATGAGCCACCGAACATAGTAGCCGCGCACGGCTCGGGCAAGGGGATCGGCGCGGTGGCGCAATCCCATCGCCAGCATGATGCCGATGAGTCCGAAGCAAGCCGCCGAGGCACCCAGCGCGCCGGCTCTGGAAAAATAAAGCACAAACAGAAAACCAGTAAAGGTGGAAAAAATGTAGCAGAAGACCAGTCGGCTGGTACCGTAAAACTGTTCGACTTCGCCGCCCAGATCGAACAGGGCCCACATATTGAAGCCGATGTGGAGAAATCCGGCGTGCAAAAACCCAGCCGTAATCAGGCGCCACCACTGATGGCCGAGGACGATAAACCGGGCGTTTTCGTCGCCCAGCAGCAGCGGGACGTAAGGGCTCAGCTTGAGCGGAGAGGCATGAAACACGCTGTAGTTGACCGCCAGCTCGATCAAAAAGAAAATAATATTGACCGTAATGAAGATGGCAGTGGTCAGGTTCGCGCGCGGCATCAGCGAAGACGTGAAGCGCGCGCGCATATCGATGGCGCGGGGCCCGAGTTGAACGCCGCAGTAGGGACACACGCGGTCCTTGATGGTGATGAAGGCCCGGCAGTTTGGGCACATGCGCCGCTTTTCCACGGTCTTCATTGTAGCGATGGCTGCTTCCCGCCCTGTTAGAATCGGTAAGTTCTTATGAGCAGCATGGGGCAGGATACGCGCCAGGACCTGGTTTCGGTTTGCCGCCGGATTTACGAAAAGGGCTGGGTGGCGATGAACGACGGTAACGTGAGTATCCGCCTGGACGAAGACCGCCTCTTATGCACGCCCACCGCGGTGAGCAAGAGCATGGTCGGGCCGGATGATCTGATCGTTTGCGACATGGCGGGGAAAAAAATCGAAGGCCGGCGCGAGGGCACCAGCGAAATCATGATGCACCTCAAGATTTATTCGATGCGCCCCGATGTGCGTGCGGTCGTACACGCGCACCCGCCGGTGGCGACCGGTTTCGCGGCCGCCGGAAAAGCGCTGGACAAAGGCTTGCTGCCGGAGGTGATCATTCACCTGGGCGCTGTTCCTCTGGCCGCCTATGGCTTGCCAGGAACTCCCGCTCTGAGCGACGGCATGGCGCACTTTATTCCCGACTACGACGCCCTGCTGCTCGAAAACCATGGCTGTACGTCGTATGGAAGCGACGTATGGCAGGCGTTTTTCCGCATGGAAATGGTGGAGCATTTCGCCCGCATCACGCTGGTGGCCGAACTGCTCGGCGGTGCCAAGCCGCTGCCGCGCAAAGAAGTCGAAAAGCTGGTTGCCGCGCGTTCCCGGTATAACGTGCGTTCGCAATCTACGGTGGTTCCCGGCATGCCCTTGGTCGCCGAAGATCTTTAGTGCGGGCTAACAATCCGCTCGCCTGACCCAAGTTCGCCAGGGTCACGGCTGAAGACCGCTCCCTCGCGGTCGCGGCTCTGCACAGCGATTTAGAAGTTTTCAACGTTCCAGCCGCTTGGCTTCCTGCCAAAGCTCTTCCATGCGTTCGAGCGGCGCGTCCGTCGAACTCTCGATTCCCTGCTCCACATGCGCGAAGCGGCGGCGGAAACGCGCATTGGTTTTTCGCAGCGCCTGTTCCGGATCTATCTTTAAAAAGCGTGCGAGGTTGACCACTGTAAATAACAGGTCGCCGAGTTCGTGCTCGACGTGTTCCCGGTCCTCCGAATCGCGCGCTTCCGCTACTTCCGCAGCCTCGTCCGCCAGCTTGTCCAGCCCGCCCGATACGTTTTCCCATTCGAAGCCAATTCCCGCCGCCTTTTGCCCGATCTTCTCCGCTTCCATCAGCGCAGGCAAATTTCGCGGTACAGCGTCGAGCACCGAAGCCGGCTCAGCGCCTCCTTTTTCCTC
>JBOGMI010000953.1:0-3706 GCA_050746645.1 Bryobacteraceae bacterium
TATGAAGACCCGAGCACCATCGACGTCTACATCTGCGGGTTGCAGGCTATGGTGAACGACGTGCGCCGCGAGCTAAAGAGCCGCGGCTTCGACCGCAAGCAGATCATCTGCGAGAAGTACGACTGACACCCTGCGAATCATCCGCCTGATGGTTCGGAACAAAGAATAATTTAGCGAAACAGGATTCTTAAACCTGGTATATAATTGCCTCAACGCCGTGTGTGTCATAGGTGCGGCTATTTCGCTGGGGAATTTCATGAAATCGCTAAGTTTGATATTTGCTGTTTGTCTGTTTGCTTTGTGCTTCGGCATTCGCCTGAACGCGCAGGCGGTTAATGGGACAGTAGTGGGCACCATTACGGATCCGACAGGGGCGGTGGTGCCTGCCGCGAAGGTGATTATTACCGACATAAACACCGGTGTCAGCCGTTCGGCTACTACCGATTCGAATGGCTATTATTCATTCCCCACTTTGGCGCCAGGCGAATATCAAATCAGGGTCGAAAAAACAGGTTTTGCTGCTGCCCAACAGAATAGTGTGCGGCTACCGGTCAACACAACGGTGCGCGTCAATCTGCAGGTTCAGCCGGGCCAAGTGTCGCAAACGATCAGTGTCGAAAGCACCCTGCCGCTGCTGCAAACCGATACGGCAAGAACCGGCGAAACCCTGACCGCAACGCAAGCCGCCCAGTTGCCATTGGGGAATAACCGGAATTTTCAGAACCTGCTCAATCTGGTTCCGGGCTCAGCACCCGCAGCGTATAACCATTCGCGTTTTTTCAATTCACAGAACAGCCTGAACAGCGAAGTGAATGGCACCTCCAGCCTTGGCAATAACTTTCAACTAGGCGGCGTGAACGACAATGAGCGAACGGGTTTGCTGCAAGTCTATATCCCGCCGATCGCGGCCATCCAGGAAGTGGACGTGACCACCAGCGGCTACGACGTAGAACAAGGCTCGGCGCTCGGAGCGGTGACCAATGTCGTTTTTAAATCGGGCACCAACCATTTCCATGGAGAAGCTTATGAAATCTGGAACGGCGACAAGCTGAACGCGAGAAACGTTTTCGATTTCGGGACCAACGGGCGGCCATTCGTCAAGCCAAAGCTAGTATCCAATTATTTCGGAGGCGCGATTGGGGGCCCCATCATTAAGAACAAGACGTTTTTCTTTTTCGATTTTCTGCGGACAACCGATCACGAAAGCCAGTTCCAGCGGTTTGGCGTGCCCACGGTGGCAATGAAGAACGGCGATTTTTCCGACGCCGCGCTCACAAAGATATTCGATCCCCAAACTGGAGATACGGCGGATTGCCTGCCCGGCGGAATTGCAACCCACTGCGGTTTAGGAAGGACCCAGTTTGCCGGCAACATAATTCCAACCGATCGCATCGACCCGATCGTCGCCAAGCTGCTCGCCCTGGTTCCGGCGCCAAACGCAAATTTGACTGCCCCGGGGGCGCAGAAATACTCGAACAATTTCCAGGAAACGACCGGATTTACTCAAGATAACAAGAGCTTCGACGCCAAGATCGATGAGAACGCGAGTGAGAACGACCAGATCTCCGTGCGGCTTAGTTACATGAACCCCATTACAACTCAAGCGCCGGCGTATGGTGCGGTGATCGGAGGTCCGATCGGCGGTGGATTCCAGGGCACCGGAACGGATGCGACCTATTCTGCCGGACTCAACTGGAATCACACCTTCTCGCCCACATTTATTACGCAAACGAGGCTCGGCTTGAATCGCTACAGCAACGTGGCTCAACCCTCGGACTACGGGAAGGACAGCTCGACGTCATTCGGCATTCCCGGCGTGAATGTGAGTGCGTTCACCAGTGGCATGACTAACCTGAATGATACTGGCTTCTCGAACCCGATGGTTGGCTATTCGGCTAGCCTGCCGTGGGTGCGCGCGGAAACCGATATCGAAGGCGTGAGCAACTGGACGAAAATCATCGGAAACCATACACTTGAGTTCGGAGGCAACCTGATTCGCATTCGCGACGACTTGCTCCAAGAACAAACATTCGGCCCGCGAGGCATATGGAACTTCGGGTCCGGCCAAACTGCGCTAAACGGCGGCCCGACAACGGGTTTTGCCAACAACTTCGCCAGTGTGCTTCTCGGCGTTCCGTATCAAGTTGGACGCGATCTTCCCGTCTATTTCCCCGCCTACCGGGCGTGGCAGCTTTTCCTTTATGGCGGCGATAAGTGGCAGGCCACTCCGAAATTAACCCTGAATCTGGGACTGCGTTGGGCTTTCTTTCCGCCTGCAACGCCGGAATTCCGCGGCGGCTTCTCCAATTACGACGGCGCCACTAATAGCCTGGTTGTCGCGGGGATCGGCGGCAATCCGATGAATCTCGGAAGGAAGACGAAGTATCGCGATTTCGCTCCGCGCATTGGAATTGCCTATCGCATTTCCAGCCGCGACGTGATCCGGGCGGGATTCGGTATCAGCTATGAGCCATTTTCGGATAACACTTACGCTTATAACTTTCCTGTGAAGCAGAACAATGCTTTCAACGATCTGAGCAGCTTCGGCCCGGCGATTCTCTCCGACGGCACGCCCGCAACGTTCGCAAAGGGATTTCCGGCGCCCTTGGTGGCGACTATTCCTGCGAATGGCATTATTCCAGTAAATACGCCGTTGTTGAAAAGCCAAAGCTACTTTGTAATTCCCAAAAACTATGTGGATCCCTACATCGAATCCTGGAATCTCAGCTATGAGCGCGCACTACCCGCGCAATTTGCGCTGAACATCGGTTACGTAGGGAACCATGGTGTGCATATTCCTGTGCAGTATAACCTAAATGCCGTTATGGATCCGGCGTTCATCGGACAAGGGACCGCTGGTCAGCCGTACTTTCAGGCATACGGCATCAGTTCCGCCATCAATATGTATTTCGCGCAAGAGTCTTCGTCGTACAATTCGCTACAAGTGAAGCTAGACCGGCACTTCAAGTCCGGTCTTCTGCTGACGACTTCATATACCTACGGCAAGGCGCTGGGGTACGCGGAAGAAAACGGGGATAATTCGAGTGGCGCGGCCTATTACGTCGATTTCCGCAGAAACTACGCTCGCGCGGACTATGATCGTACGCAAATGCTTACCCAGAGCGTCGTCTACGACCTGCCGTTTGGCAAAGGCCAGAAGTTCTTTAAGTCCGGCCCGGTTGGCGCCATTTTGGGAGGCTGGCAAATTACCGGAATTTGGACTCTGGATACGGGGACGCCGCTGAACTTCGGATGCACTTGCAGCTCCTCATTGAACACGCCGGGCAATAGCCAGTCTCCCGATTTAGTCGGCCAGTTCCAGAAGTTATATGGAATCAATACAGAGCCCTGGTTCAACACATCGGCATTTGCCGATCCGACGCTCCTCGCCGGCACACCCACTTTTGGTAATGTGGGGCGTTACATCTTATCTGGGCCTGATCTTTTTAACCTGGATGCGGCGCTTTTCCGCACATTCACCGTGACTGAGAGATTCAAGCTGCGGTTTCGCACCGATTGGTATAGCACAACCAATACGCCTCACTTTAACAATCCGGATACTACTCTGGGAGATTCCACCTTCGGATTCGTTACGGGTGCGGGCGGATCGCGGACGATTGATGTGGGGCTAAACCTTAGTTTCTAAAAATGTGAGCAGCGCGTGTGGCGCCTAGCGCAGAGCGCTCAAAGCGCGGCGAACGCGCGC
>JBOGMI010000954.1:0-3959 GCA_050746645.1 Bryobacteraceae bacterium
CCCAATTGGATCAGCGGCCAGCCGGAACATATCCCCACCGCGAACGCGCCGGTTAGCCTGCAGCCTCTTGCCGATCAGGTTCGCCAGATCGAAACCGCACTCAATTATTTGGGCCAGCCGTTTTCTCCCGCCGATCGCACGCAGATCAATACCGTGCTCGCCGGCACAGACGAGTCCGCCGCGGTTGCCGGTTTACAAAAAATCCTCGACAGCTATGCACTCGCCATCGTCACCATCAACCCCGAAAGCCGCGTCGCTGTCCAGCGCGGGCCAGCGGCGCCCGAGCTGGTGCAGGATGGAACCCGCCTGTTTCTGGTGAAAGTGCTGAACCAGGCCGGCGCGACAGCCACTCTTCAAGTCGAAAGCCCCAATAGCCAGCCGGTTTATATTTCCGCTTGGCACGATGGGAGCCCGCGCCCGCAGGAGCATATCACGCGCGAGCAGATCCGGGATCGGTGGGCGGATATTTCGCTCTACCAGAAACAGCCGCTTACGAACCACTTATCCGGGCTAGCGCTCGAATACGCGATTCTGGAAATGTACAGCCGCGACGCGGGGCAGCGCGCATCGCGCATCGCCTTTAACATCGGACAAGGCACGCAAGATATCGGCTTTCGCAATTACATCGATATCCTGTTTACAGCGCTGCCGGCCCGATCCATTGTTTTGCGCGTCGCCGACGACGGCGGCGCGGCGACAACCGCCTCGTTTTTGGTTCGCGACCGGCTGGGACGCGTCTATCCGAGCCAGTCGAAACGTCTCGCGCCCGATTTCTTTTTTCAGCCGCAGGTCTATCGCGCCGACGGAGAAAAGATCCTGCTGCCCGATGGCACTTACGAAGTTACCTGCACGGGCGGAACAGAATATCTAGCCGAGGCGCGGAAGTTTCACGTGCACGGGAAAACCGCTCGGCAGCTCGCTTTTCAACTCAAGCGTTGGATTCATCCGGCCAAGCACGGCTGGTATTCGGGAGATCAGCACATTCATGCGGCCGGATGCTCGCACTACGTGACGCCGACTGAAGGAGTCGGGCCGGCGGCTATGATGCGCCAGGTGGAAGGAGAACATCTGAACGTGGGCTGCGTCCTCAACTGGGCGCCTTGCTATTACTATCAAAAGCAGTTTTTCACCGGACGCGATAACCCGCTCTCCAAACCCGGCGCGATTCTGCACTACGACCTTGAAGTCTCTGGCTTTCCCTCCAGCCATTGCGGCCATCTTGTTTTGCTTGGACTGAAAGAGCAGAATTATCCCGGCGCCAAGCGCATCGCCGATTGGCCCACGTGGAACTTGCCAATCCTGCGCTGGGCCAAAGCGCAAGGATCGGTGGCGGGCTATCCGCATTCGGGATGGGGGCTTGCGGTTAAGAGCACAAAGCTCCCTAACTACGAGATACCTCCATTCGACGGAATCGGCGCCAACGAGTATATCGTCGATGTAACTTATCCGAATACCGTCGACTTTATATCCGCCGGCGATACTCCCTATATATGGGAACTGAACATCTGGTATCATACGCTCAACGCAAGCTTTCGCGCGCGGCTTTCCGGAGAAACGGATTTTCCCTGCATAACGGATAAACGCGTAGGGCAGGGAAGAGTGTACGCGAAGGTCGATGGACCTCTCACTTATAGAGGCTGGCTCGATGCCTTACAGCGTGGCCGGAGTTACATCTCGGATGGCAAGAGCCATCTCATGGATTTCGCAGTAAACGGTGTTGAGGTGGGAGGTGAAGCTCGTTTGGCCAAGCCGGCGGAAGTTCAAGTGACCGTGAATGCCGCCGCCTATCTGGATGAGACTCCCAAAACAAACGTTCGCGGCCTTCCTTACGATAAGGAGCCGTATTGGGATGTCGAGCGCGCGCGCGTCGGCGATACACGTACGGTTCCCGTGGAGGTCGTTCTGAATGGGCAGCCCGTCGCCCGGCAGGCGCTGCTTGCCGACGGCAGTTTACAGCGGCTCCATTTTGCGGTCCCCGTGAAGGAAAGCTGTTGGATGGCGCTGCGCATTCTGCCCTCGTCCCATACCAACCCCGTTTTCGTGACCGTCGGAGGAAAGCCGATGCGGCCGGTGCACGAGAGCGTGGCTTGGTGCCTGGCGGGTGTCGATCAGTGCTGGAGTCAAAAAGCGCCCCAAACCTCGGCTCGCGAGCTTCCTGCCGCCCGCGCAGCCTACGACCACGCCCGGCAGGTGTACCGAACCAAACAGAACCCCGACCGTTAGGGAGGGCCTGCATTCCCCTCGCTCACGCTCAGCGTTTCTGTCCGGCCGGGTAACCTTGACGCCTCCCCGGACATCCTTACAGACAACTTGTTCCGAGCTATTTTTGTCTTACTCTTGTTTACGGCGGCCGCTTTCGCTCAAAGCGGATTCGTCAAATCCGGCGGCCAGCCGATTCCTGGCGCAACCGTAACCGCGGTGCAAGGCAGCCGCCACGTTTCCACGGTCACCGATGCCGACGGCCACTACACATTCCCGACGCTCGCGCCGGGAAATTGGACGGTGATCGTTCAGATGTTCGGATTCCAGCCCCTTAACAAGACGGTGGACTACGCTCAGGCCAAAGGGGCGGTCAATTTCGAGATCCGATTAGAGCAACCGGCGCTGGTGCGCCGCATCCAGCAGTTTGCGGCTCGCGGCGACGGGTCCGAACCGGATCTGGACCTGAATACTCTCGACCAGCAAGGCCAGCAAGGCCAGCAAGGGCAGCAGCAAAATCTGCCGAATATTGCGTCCCAAACCAACGAAAACAGCAACGAAGCGTTTCTGATTTCGGGCAGCTTGAGCCCGGGAACTGCGCGCGGCGCCGAGGCGGATTCGGGTCCGCCGATGGCGCTTTTCTTCGGCGGCATGGTGGGGCAGGGTGGCGGCCCGGGTGGTCCGGTCAATGCGCCCGGCTTCGGTGGTGGAGGCTTTGGCGGGCGCGGCGGATTCGGCGGCGGGGTCCGCACGGTGAGGATTGCGCGCAGGGGCCACTACCACGGGCGTCCGCCCGGCGGCGTTCACTACGGCAATCACCACCGCCCCAGTCAGCTCCGCGGTATGGCTTCCTTCACGCTCAACAATTCGGCCCTCGATGCCAAGCCGTTTTCGATCAATGGCCTCGATATTCCCCAGGCTGCCTACGCGCAGAGCCGCTTCAGCTTGATCGTTGGCGGACCGCTCCTGAGTCCGCATCTGATCAAAAGCCCCAATACCCATTTCTTTATTACCTATTTCGGCACCCGCTCGCGCACGCCGCAACTGTTTACGGAAACCGTCCCCACGCCCGCCGAGCGCTCGGGCGACTTTTCGGCGGTTCCGGTCTCGATTTTCAATCCGCAAACGCACCAGCCATTCGCCGGCAATCAGATCCCGCCTTATCTGTTAAGTCCGATCGCGCTCGGGCTGCTGAACTACTACCCGCAGCCGAACGAACCGCAGCCGGCCAACAATTATCAGTTCGAGACCGCGCAGGCCAGCAATAGCGATAACATCGGCATCCACGTCTCGCGCAATCTGACGAACATCGACCGGCTGTTCGTCAATTTTCAATATCGGAATCGCAACGGCAGCGTGGCGCAGCCCTTCGGCTATTCGGACGGGAACAATGGCTATGGCGCCAACGCCACGGTGATGTGGATGCACAACCTGACCTCCACCGCTTTCAGCAATCTGCAACTCCGGTTCAACCGCAATGTGACGCACTTGACTCCGTATTTCTCGCTGTTCTCGACCAACATCTCGCAGGAGCTTGGAATCCCCGGCATCTCGTCCAATCAGCTCAATTACGGGCCGCCTACGCTGAGCTTCACGAATTTTGGCTCATTGAGCGATTCCACCGCCAACCTTACCCGCAATCAAACCCAGGGCGGAACGGAAACCGTCAGTTGGACCAAGGGATCGCATACGGTTACGCTCGGCGGCGGATTCACGCGCGCCGACCTCAGCACGGTGACCGATCCGAACGGACGCGGCAC
>JBOGMI010000955.1:0-1706 GCA_050746645.1 Bryobacteraceae bacterium
CCGGGTCGGCGTACCGGACGCGCGGAGCGAGCCCTGCTTCGGCCGCCGCCCGCATGCAGGTGAAGTGACGCGTCATATCGCCCGCGCGAGTGTTGATCCGCAACAGGTAGGGGGATCCTCGCACGACTATGCGGAAGGCCCGGTTGGAGCCGGGCCGCTCGGTCAGGTCGCGGATGTCGTCAAATGCGGCGACACCGAAAGCCTGGTTCAGGCCGCGGGTCGCGGCGGCGATCTTCTCTCGCGGAATCATCGAGTTCTTTAACCGGGCAGATCTCCAGTCACCTGGCAGCGCTGACGTGGATTTTGCCGAGGCGGTACCAGCCGTCGCTTTCCCTGCCCTCGATGGCAAGACGGATGGCCGGCCGGAGCGTGATCGGATCGAGCAGCGCCACACTTAGTTCATAGTCGCCGGCGGGCAGGTTGTCCGGAACGAAAACGGGATCTTCGAAAACCGCATCTCCGGGAAGCCACTTGCGCACGTTCGCGTCCGTGCGCACGACCGCGGTATGCTCCGGCGAACGGAAACGAAATGCCAGAATGACAGGCCTGTAGATGGGAGCTACGCCTTCGTTGACCCACCAGGTGGACAGGCCGATCGGATGGCCGGCGGCAACTTCGCCCTGCCACTCAGCCTGCCGCAGCGCGAAGCGGTAACCCATTCTGCGCTCGAAATTTTCGAAATCCTGTTTCCATTGTTTCGGTATCGCGCTCGATTTCACATTGAGCGTGCTCACGTGCCAGCGCAGAGCCTCGTTCAGGATGTACTTTACGTCCCAACCTTTGCGGAACCACGATTCCGGAACACCGCAGGTCTCCATGGAGACGGGAGCAGTTTTCCAGACGTCCCGGATTCCCGCTCTTACGATCTGCTCGGGATAGCTATCGAACATTTCCGCCCATCCCGGACGCATATCGCCGAGACAGTCGAAGCGCCAGCCCGTGCCATGCGAGGTGGCGTATGTCAGTGCCCGCGCCTGGTCGAAATTCATCAGCAGCGGTGTTTTTCGAAAGGCTTTCAGATAGACGTCGATCAGCTTACGCTGCACATCGAACGACGGCATGTAATGGCTCCAACCTTCCCCCCAATAGCCGACCGTTGAGATATCGACGCTATCGAGATCGGGATTGCCGTCGTAGCGCTTGCCGGCTTCGATGATGAGGGCGCTCCAGTATTTGAAATACAGAGGATCGCTGAAGTCGGGCTGCCAAATCTTGCCGTCTTTGGAAGAGTCGCTGTTGGCGCGCCGCGCTCCCGAGTTGCGGTACCAGGCCGGCAGAGGATGTTGGGGATCGTAAGGCATTAAGCGCATGGCGAGGCGCTGTCCGTGGCGCTTTGCCTCGCGCAGCGCGAGGTCGATGATGTCCCAACGGACTTTCCCCTGTACGGGTTCAAGGGTGGCCCAGTGCCAGCGGCAATACGCCACGGTCGAAAGGGGGAAATCGGGCTTTACGGCTGGAGGCGTGAGCTTTTCGGTTGGCCCCGCTTCCGACCATTTGACGCCGGGATTCAGAGCATCGCCGTTGTACCGCTGAAAAGTTTCGATTCCCATGTCTGGATTTACCAGAACACTGTGGATCTCTACCGGACGAATTTTTACCGTCGCGGCATCCGCAAAATGAGTCCATAGAAACAGACTGCCGAGCCACAGTCCTGCTTTTACGGCCGTTTTGCACTTTGACGCTTGCAAACGAACATGATATGACGT
>JBOGMI010000956.1:0-1951 GCA_050746645.1 Bryobacteraceae bacterium
ACATGCACGGTTTCTCCTTCGTGGATCTCGCCGCCGACAATGCGCCTTGCCAGCGGGGTTTCGATTTCGCGCTGGATGGCCCGTTTCAGCGGCCGCGCCCCGTAGGTCGGATCGTACCCGCTGCGCACCAGCCGCGTCCGGGCCGCATCCGACAATTCGAGCGTAATGTGCCGCTCGGCCAGGCGCGCCCGTAGCGCGGCAAGCTGGATTTCCACGATCTGCTTCAAATGTTCTTCGCTCAGCGCGTGGAAGACAATGATCTCGTCCAGGCGGTTCAAGAATTCGGGCCGGAAAAGCTGCCGTAGTTCTTCGAGCACGGCATCCTTCATGCGCCGGTAGGCATCGCCTTCGAAGGCGCCGCGGTAATCAAGAATCCGAGGACTGCCCACGTTCGAGGTCATGATGATAATCGCGTTTTTGAAATCGACGGTCCGGCCCTGGCCATCCGTCAGCCGGCCATCGTCGAGGACCTGCAAGAGCGTGTTGAACACGTCGTGGTGCGCTTTTTCGATCTCGTCGAACAGCACTACCGAATAGGGACGCCGCCGCAGGGCTTCGGTAAGCTGGCCGCCTTCCTCGTAGCCAATATAGCCGGGAGGCGCGCCGATCAGCCGTGCGACCGTGTGTTTTTCCTGGTATTCGGACATGTCGATGCGAATCATCGCGCGCTCGTCGTCGAAGAGAAATTCGGCTAGCGCCCGCGCCAGTTCGGTCTTGCCCACGCCGGTCGGCCCGAGAAACAGAAAACTGCCGATGGGCCGGTTCGGGTCCTTTAATCCCGAGCGCGAGCGAATCACAGCTTCGGCGACCGCCAGAACCGCTTCGTCCTGGCCGATCACGCGCTGGTGCAGTTCGTCTTCGAGCGCCAGCAGCTTCTTCATCTCGCCTTCGAGGAGTTTGGAAACCGGAACACCGGTCCAGCGGCTCACCACTTCGGCGATGTCCTCCTCATCGACTTCCTCTTTCACCAAACGAGCCGCACTTTGACGTGCCTCGACACCAGCCTGCTCGGCTTGCAATTGCCGCTCCAGCTCGGCCAGGCGGCCGTATTTGAGTTCGGCCGCTTTGTTCAGGTCGTAGGCACGTTCGGCCTGAGCGATCTGGTTCTTGATTTCGTCGGTCTGCTCGCGCAGCGTACGCACGCGCTGCACGCCTTCTTTCTCGGTCTGCCACTGCGCCTGTAGAGCCGAGCTTTGCGTTTTCAGTTCGGCTAATTCTTTTTCGATACGCGCCAGACGTTCTTTCGAAGCCTCATCTTTTTCTTTTTTCAACGCCGAGCGCTCGATTTCGAGCTGCATCGAGCGCCGCAACATTTCGTCCAGCTCTTGCGGCATGGAATCGATCTCGGTGCGCAGTTTCGCCGCCGCTTCATCGACCAGATCGATGGCTTTGTCCGGCAAAAAGCGGTCCGTGATGTAGCGATTCGAGAGCACCGCCGCCGCAACCAGCGCGGTGTCCTTAATGCGGACGCCATGATGCAATTCGTAGCGCTCGCGCAGGCCGCGCAGAATCGAGATGGTGTCTTCGACGGTCGGCTGATCCACGAAAATCGTCTGGAAACGGCGTTCGAGTGCCGCATCCTTTTCGATGTACTTGCGATATTCGTCGAGCGTGGTCGCGCCGATGCAATGCAATTCGCCGCGCGCGAGCATCGGCTTCAAAAGATTGCCTGCGTCCATGGCGCCTTCGGTTTTGCCAGCGCCTACCACCGTGTGCAGCTCGTCGATGAACAGAATGATACGGCCGGTCGAGGATTCGACTTCCTTGAGAACCGCTTTCAGGCGCTCCTCGAATTCGCCGCGGAACTTCGCGCCCGCGATCAGGGCGCCCATATCGAGCGCGACCACTTGTTTGTCCTTTAAGCCTTCGGGGACGTCGCCGCGCACGATGCGCTGCGCTAGACCCTCCACAATGGCGGTTTTTCCGACTCCCGGTTCGCCGATCAGCACGG
>JBOGMI010000957.1:0-3585 GCA_050746645.1 Bryobacteraceae bacterium
GCCGGTGCCTTTGGCGCGCTGAGCCGATTGCTGGAGCAAACCGCGGCTGAGACCGATCAGCGTCAGAATCGACATGACTTGAACGCCGATGACGAGCGCGCTGAGTAAAGTCCGGACCCAGTGTTGCCTCAGATTTTCTAGGACAAGTGTGTTAATCATCTGGAGACACAAATCAGGGCTGAGCCGCGAGAAACTGGCGCGCGACTTCCGCCACCGGCTGGTGCGCGATATCGACGCGGCGGTTGAGGCCGCGCATCGCCGCGGCATTCATGCGTCCCGAGAGCATCGCCAGCACCTGCTTCACCTTCGGGTGTTCGCGAATCGTTTGCGCGCGCACGACGTAACAGGCGCTGTAAGGAGGGAAGGCATGCTTGTCGTCTTTAAGAGCCATAAAAGCAGGATCGGCGAGAAAACCATCGGTGGAGTTGCCCGCCCCCATATCGATCTTGTGCTCGCGCAAAGCCGGATACAGGAGTCCTAAATCCATTGTCTTCGGTGAGCCTTTCCATTTGAGGTGATAAACGGCGTCGAGGCGGCGGAGGCCGTCGGGACGCGTCAAAAATTCATAGCCTACGCCGAGGCGCCAGGAGCGTGAAGCCGCGGCGGAAAGCGTGGGCGCGGCCAGGCGGCGAGCGTCCGCACTGCGGACGACCATCGCAAACGTATCGTTGAAGCCGAGCGGAGGCAGCCACACCACGTGGAATCGCTTGCGAGCGGCGTCTCGCACTTCGCGGTAGGCGGTCATGGGATCGCGCGAGACCTTCTGCTTCAAAATGGCGCTTGCAGCGGTGCCGGTGTATTCGGGATATAAATCGATGCCGCCGTGGAGGAGCGCTTCGTGGGCCAGCAGAGTGCCGCCGAGGCCGAGCCGCCGCTCGACGGGAATGTGCAGCTTGCGCTCGATCTGCTGGGCAGCGATTTCGCCCAGAATGCGCTGTTCGGTGAAATTTTTGGAGCCGACGACGATGACGGTGCGATGGGAGCAGGCGGAGAGAGCCAGAACGGCAATGAGGGTTGCAGCGGCGGCAACCGAAACAGAGCCAGGCGTCGAGACGAGTCTCGACGCGGCACGCAGGAGTGCATGCGCCACGGGAATCACCGGACCGTTACCTTGCGTTCGAGAGCGGTCATGCCCCAATCTGCCAAAAGGGCGAGCACGGCGGCCGGGATGGCGCCGGCGAGGATCTCCAGCGTGTTCACCGAAGCGATGCCGCTGAAGATCAACACGCCCAGGCCGCCGCCGCCGATGACGGCCGCAATAACGGCGGTGCCGATGTTGGTGATGAGCGCAATGCGAATGCCGGCCAGGATGGTAGGCGCGGCCAGCGGCAGCTCCACCATGCGCAGCAACTGCCGGTCTGTCATGCCCATGGCGATCGCGGCCTCGCGCACCGGCTCGTTCACCGATGTGATACCGACGATCGTATTTCTCACGATGGGCAGCAAAGAGTAAAGTACCAGACAAAGGATTGCGGTATGTCTGCCGATGCCGCCGATCAGCGGTACCGGCAGCAGGAAGCCGAACAGTGCGAGGCTGGGGATGGTCTGCAGAACGTTTGCGATCGCGACGGAGATACGGCGGACGCGGGGATGGCGGGTGCCCGCAATGCCAGCCCCGACGCCGATCACGATTGCGATGCCGCAGGAGATACCAACTAAAATGATGTGCTGCCAGGTCAGTACGCCAACCTCGTGCAGCAGCGTGTTCAGAACGGTCCGATCCATTCGGACCAATTCTCGCTCACTCGCCCGAAACCGCTGTTTGCCGCAGTCGAGTAGGCCAATGTATCAGAAGCGTGAGGGGGACGGGATTCGGATCCGGCAGGGTGTTGATCAGGAAGCGCTTGCCGTCATTGGAAACCGCAAAGGGAGCGGCCATTAGTTCCAGGCTGGCGCGGGTCTCAAATAGAGGCCGCACGGCTCCCACCTGAAACGTCGCGGCGCCGGGAATGACCGTGGCGGCCATCATCTGGCGGCCGAGAGACAAATAGTAAAGCGTTTTGCCATCCGCGCTCCAACGGGGAGATGCTCCACCGGCGACGGAGACCTGCCAGCGGTTGGCTGCTTGCGGGTAAGAAGTCACATAAACTTCATCGCGGCCGGTTTCGTCCGAGGTGTAGGCGATCCAATGACCGGTGGGGCAAAACTGAGCCTCGCGCTCGTCGGCGTCGCTGCCCAGCAGCATGATCGGCTTATGTTCCGTTCCCGACAGGGGCAGCAGACCGATATCGGTTTGGCTTTTGCCCTGCGGACTGCGCTGGTCGAAAGCCAGGTAAGCTCCATCCGGAGACCAGTCGGTTGGATTTTTATTGGAAGCCGAGCGGTACAGAAGTTTGGAGTCGCTATTTGCGCCGACCGCTTTCGCAAACAGGTCAAAATAGCCTTCACGGTTGGAGGCGAAAGCGATCCGGCTTCCATCCGGAGACCAGACCGGCGCCAGATTGACGGAGGCGCCAAAGGTAAAACGCGTCTTCAGTCCGGTCGCCAGATTGTAGATCCAGACATCGACGTTGCCTGTCGACGGTTCGAGTATATCTACGGCAAGGGCTTTGCCGCTGGGAGAGATCTCGGAACTGTAATAACTCAGCGAACCGTCCATGGCCGTAAGTTTGCTGCCCTGGCGGTCGTACCAAACCATCTGGGTGCCGCTGGGCGCCGGACTCGTCTGGTAGGCGAGAACGCCATTCGACGAGGCGGAGAATACGCCATGCAGCGTGCCGCTTTCAAATGCTACATGTTGCGCTACCCGTTCGGGATCTCCCGAGAGCGTGAAGGTGCGCGGATCGAAAGCTTGCGCCATTAAGGTTCGGTCTTGCAGGTAGAGTAAATAGCCGTTCTCGAAGATGGCATTCGAGCGAGCCTTCAGCAGCAGCCGCGCCGGACCCGAATCGAGCGAACCGATATAGATGCCGTCGGCCGGACTGGATGCGCCTCTGGGATTTCCGGACTGAAATAGAAAATGCCGCCCGTCGGGGAGAAACCAGGGCCAGCGCTGACTCAGCCCGGTCGATTCGTTGGCGCTGGTCACGTCCTTCGTCTGGCCGCCCCTGGCGGAAACCTCTTGCAAAGGCCCGATGGAGCTGGGAGAAAAGACGATTTCGCCGCTTCGGTTCCAAGAGCCGCCCTGTCCGTAGGGCGCGGCGCAGAGCGTTTGCGGAGCGCCTCCGGCGGCGTCGATTCGCTTCAGTTTGCGGCCGGCGAAGAAGGCGATCGAGCGGCTATCCGGAGACCAAAACGGATAAGAAGCGCCCTGGGTACCGGCAAGCGGGTGGGCCGTGGCGCTGTCCAGCGGGCGTACCCATAATTGGCTGGGGCCGCTATTGATGCTGGCGGCGAAGACCAGCGAACGGCCATCCGGAGAAACGGTGACCGGTCCGGCATTGAAACCGGTGGCATCGAAAGCAGCCTGCGCGGGAGGCAATACGGAGGCCACCAAGGGCGCGGGAGCAGTCGGCTTGCGCCAGTAGCGCGATCCTTCGAAACCGGCGGCGCTGGCAGCGAGAATCAGAACAATGACGACCAGCGCCCAGGCTATCCTGGCTCCGGTTCGGCGCCGCCGCGGCTTCTGCCGGACGGCTTCCGGGC
>JBOGMI010000958.1:0-1257 GCA_050746645.1 Bryobacteraceae bacterium
GAACGGTCCGGTTCTGGGAATCGACGATATCGACGATCTGGACCTCGGAGGTGATCAAGACGCCTGCGCCGGCGTAACGGTAGACGATGCCGGGCTCATTATGGCGGACCCGAAGAATGTAAAAGATATTGTTCTCCGTGTTGCGGACATAGCTCTTCCAGCGATCCTCCGGGATCGCGCGCGCGCCGCGGTAGGTGATCTGCCAGCCCTCGGTGGGGAGATACAGAAACGAATAGTCCTGCTTTTTCCCGAACGCTTCGCGCGTGCGCACGCCCAGACCCTTGCCCGGCTTTTCCGCCGCATATTCCGTATACATGTGCGCCCGGTCATTGCCGCTGAGCCGATCGTGATAGAAGGAATAAACGTGCCCGGCCTGGATGAGTGTTTTCATCTGCAAAAAATGCTCGCCTCCGAGCGCGGCGATCGCCTGGTCTACGACCTGCTGCCCCTTCTGGTCCTCACTCGTTTGGGCCTGGAGCGAGGGAATGCAGGCGCACAAAAGAGAAATCGCGAAAACCGGAATTTTGCAATTCATAAAAGCCGATAGACGTTAAGCACAGGCGATGGATTGCACCGGGAAGCGCTCTTCCGCTCGATCGCGTGGATGGATCGCTCCCGCGCGGTCGCGCAGCAATCCTCCCTCCCGGCCATGAAACGCCGCTTGAATTTCGGCGGCCACGGCCAGCGCGACCTGCTCCGCGCCATCCGCGCCGATGTCGAGTCCCATCGGACCGTGCAGCGTGGACGGAAAGCTGGCGCAATTCAATCCGGCATCCGCAAGCAACTGCATGGTGCGTTTGCGGGGCCCGAGAATGCCCAAATACCGCAACGGATAAGCCGCCAGTTCGCGCAGATTCGCCAAGTCTTGCGTGTAGCTATGGCTCATCAAGACGGCGACGGTCCAGGGATCCGTCCGCGCGCCGGCTTGGGCAGCAGTACCACGGCAAACAACGTCCGCATCGGGAAACCGCTCGCACCGTGCCCGATCCGCACGCCCGTCGAAAACCGATACCTTCCAACCAAGCAGCTTCGCGATGCGCACCAAAGGAATCGCATCATCGCCCGCGCCGAAAATCAGCAGGTGCGGAGCAGGCGTGAGCACTTCGATGAAAAACTCGGCGCCGTCCAGCATCACGCTGCGCGAGCGGAACTGCTCCAGCGCTTGCCGCGCTTCACTCCCGAGCAAAGCGGCAGAACCGCTCAGATGGCCGGAAGTGTCGATCATGAGCCGCTCGCCGGCATGTTCTGCATCGGTGG
>JBOGMI010000959.1:0-1492 GCA_050746645.1 Bryobacteraceae bacterium
GTAGAAACCTTCGGATAAGACCATATTGACGAGGGAGCAGATTCCCACGTTGCCAGTCGCTGTTTCTGGTTTCCTAGATTGTAGTTTCTTGTTTGCTCATCAACTCCGTTAGGGAAGGTCTGCACAAGTAGCGAGAATTGAGTTCGATGAACCCATTACATTCTCATCAGCGAAGAGGGGGTACGAATCGGGGCGATCTTACCCGGTTTTGCACATCGCTTCGGAGCCTTTCCCGCTCACTGGACACACCGCGCGCCGTGGGTACGCAACAAGAGTTGGCGCACCATGAACAAGTTCGCCAGCGCGCAGGCGACGAACAGCCGGTTGGCGTTTTTCGCGAGCCCCTTGTAGCGTACCTTGGTAAAGCCGAACTTCAACTTGATTACCGCGAACACATGCTCGACCTTTGCCCGTACCGTCGACTTGGTGCGGTTCTTCGCGCGTTCAAGCTCATCGACCACGCCCTTGTAGCGGTAGCGCCGGTTGGTGAAATCACGTGCTTTCGGCGCATGCTGCTTGATCATGCGCGTCTGCCCGCGATAGGCCTGATCGCCCCATACCCGGGTTTCGTCTCCATGGAGCAAATCGGGCAACATCTTGGAGTCAGCCACGTTGGCGGCCGTAGCTACAACCGCATGAATGAGCTTGGTCTTGCTGTCTACTCCGATGTGCGCCTTCATGCCGAAATACCACTGTTTGCCTTTCTTCGTCTGATGCATGTCCGGGTCGCGGGTTTTACTCTTGTTCTTGGTCGAAGACGGTGCGTTGATGATCGTGGCGTCCACAATCGTGCCGGTGGCCACCTTCAGCCCTTGTGCCTGCAGGTGCCGGTGCACCTGCTCGAACAGACAAGCTCCCAGGTCATGCACTTCCAGCAGGTGGCGAAAGCGGCACACCGTGCTCTCGTCCGGGGCGGCTTCGCGCCCCAGGTCGATACCGACGAACTGACGCATCGCCACCGAGTCATACAGCGCTTCTTCCACCCCTGGATCGGACAGGTTGAACCAGTGCTGCAGGAAGTAGATGCGCAGCATGCGCTCCAGCCCCAGCGGCGGGCGCCCGTTGCCCGGCTTCGGATACACCGGCTCAATGAGTGCGCACAACTCGCTCCACGGTACCACACGGTTCATCTCGTCGAGAAAGCGCTCGCGTTTCGTGGGCTTGCGAAACGGTTCGAACGTGCCCGTCGCCAGCGTCATCTGTTTCATCGTTTGGCCTCCCTTCGCCCGGATTGCCATTCCGACAGCATGAACCATTCATCGTTCACTTATGCAGAGTTGCCTTAAACGGGGCCACCAAGATTGGTATCGTGCATCAACCTGACGTAGAATGAATTTGACCGCGAAGATTGGATGGAGCTTTCCAAAGCGGTGTGAACCAATTGCGCGCCAGCCGCCTCCCGCCCCGCCATTGGACCGTTGACACCCGTGCATCTTCCTGTGGTTCGGTTCGTATGGCCCATGATGCGCGATCGCGGCTGGTCAGCCCTGTT
>JBOGMI010000960.1:0-1106 GCA_050746645.1 Bryobacteraceae bacterium
GTGAGCGGTTCCCATTCGTTGCCTCCGCTCCGGCTGCGGTAGACGCGCAATTTGCCCTCGGGCGGATAGTGCTCCGAATCGCTCTTGATCGGGATCACAAAAACCGTTTCCGGTTCGTGGGCGTGAACATCGACCACGAATCCAAAATCGGTGGGCAGGTTTCCGCTCACCTCTTGCCACGATTCGCCGGCATTGTCACTGCGCATCACGTCCCAATGCTTCTGCATAAAGAGCACCTCCGGGCGCGAGCGGTGCATCGCGATGCGGTGTACGCAATGCCCGACTTCCGCGGTTGGATTAGGAATGTATTGGGAGTGCAGACCGTTGTTGATCGGCTTCCAGTTCTCACCGCCATCGTCGGTACGGAAGGCGCCCGCCGCGGAGATGGCGATGAACATGCGCTGGTCATTGCTCGGATCGGGAAGAATGGTGTGCAGGCACATCCCTCCCGCGCCCGGCTGCCAGTGCGGTCCCGAGCCATGGCCGCGCAGCCCAGGCAGTTCCTGCCAATTCTGTCCGCCGTCCTTCGAGCGGAAGATGGCCGCATCCTCCACTCCGGCGTGGACCGTGTCCGGATCGCTCAGCGAGGGCTCCAGGTGCCAGACGCGCTTAAATTCCCAGGGGTGCGCCGTACCGTCATACCATTGGTGCGTCCCCGCCACTCCATCGTATGCAAATTTGTTGCCCACCGGCTCCCATGTCTTTCCTCCGTCGTTGGAGCGCTGCACCACCTGCCCATGCCAACCGCTCGACTGGGACGCGTAGAGCCGCTTCGGATCGGCAGGTGATCCCTTCATGTGATAGATCTCCCAGCCGGCAAAATGGGGCCCGCTGACTTTCCAGTCTTTCCGCTTGCCGTCAGCCTCCAGCACGAATGCGCCTTTGCGCGTGCCGGCGAGTACTCGAACTCCGCTCATAGATCTTTTTCTCCTTATCCCGCACCCTCGCAACTAATCATCCACGGAATCCCAAAGCGGTAGGCAAGCATGCCGAATCCCTCGGACCAGAAGGTCTTTTGGAACGGCATGTGCACCGTTCCACTGTCTGACAGCGCCTTAAACACGCGTTCGGCCTCCCCGGTGTTCTGGAAGCCGAGACATACGCGG
>JBOGMI010000961.1:0-4685 GCA_050746645.1 Bryobacteraceae bacterium
GCATCGATGTCGAACCATTCGGCGCGGCTCGAATCGCTTCCGGCGCGCAGTTCCCCGCCCGTGACCGTGCAATAAAAATCGATCAGCACGTAATGATATTCGCAGGCGCCCGAGGCGTCCGGCATCAAGCGCTCGAAAACCGTCGCGATGGGGCCGGTTTCGACGCGCAGGTTCGTTTCTTCGTAGACTTCGCGGATCAGCGCGTCTTCCAGACGCTCGCCGAGTTCGACGCCGCCTCCCGGCAACGACCACCAGCCACGCAGCGGTTCCTTGCCCCGCTCCACCAGCAAGACGCGGCCGTGGTTCAGAATGAGCGCGCCCACCCCGACCACCGGACGCGGCGGGTAGCGGCGGGAGTCGTTTAGGACCACTTCTTATTTATAGGGCAGCCAGCACTTCGTCGGCATGGCCTTCCACTTTCACCTTGGGAAAGATTTTCCTGATGATGCCGTCGGGACCAATCACGAACGTTGTGCGCTCGATGCCCATATACTTCTTCCCCATCATGCTTTTTTGCGTCCAGACGCCATAAGTTTCGGCCGCTTCATGCCCGGCATCGGCGAGCAGCGTAAACGGCAGATCGAACTTTTGCTTGAATTTGGCTTGCGCCTGTGAGCGGTCCGGCGAGACGCCCACGATTTCGGTGTTGGCGTGAGTAAACTTGGCTCGGTTGTCGCGAAAGGCGCAAGCTTCCTTGGTGCAGCCGGGCGTGTCGGCCTTGGGATAGAAATACAGGACTACGTTCTTGCCGCGAAGCGAGGACAGCTGAAACGGCTCACCGGTATCGGTCGGAAGCGAGATTTCGGGAGCGTGGTCGCCTTCTTGCAGACTGGGCATACCGCCAGCATAGACGATTGGAGAGCTATTCATAGCGAAGAGCATCCATGGGATCGGTCTTGGCCGCGCGCCGTGCCGGGATATAGGAGGCGAGCAGAGCGATGCCGGCCAAAAGGAATGCAACCGCAACAAAGCTGAAAATATCCGTTGGCTTGATGCCATAGAGCAGGCCCGTCAAGAGCTTGGTTACTCCCAGCGCCGCGGCTACGCCGATAGCTATTCCGCAGGCCAGAAGAAATGCAATCTGCCTTAAAACAAGTGTCAGCACGGCAGTACGCTGCGCTCCGAGAGCCATCCGGATTCCAATTTCGCGGGTTCGGCGCTTGACCGCGCAGGAGACGACAGCGTAAATGCCAACCGTCGCCAAAAACAAGGAGATGCCGCCGAATAAAGCGAGTAAGATCGCTATCGTCCGTGGTTGAGACAAAGAGTCTTTCACCTGAGCCTCCAAAGGCTCGATATCAAATAGCGGTACTGACTTATTAAGTGTATTCACGTTTTGCCGAACTTCGGAAAGATAGCTCATTGGGCTGCCTTTCGTTCGAACGAGCAGACTGACTTCCGGAGCGTATTGTTGCGCTAGAGGGAAGTAAAGATATGGCTGCTGAGTTTCCCAGAGTGTGTGGTACTTGATATCGGCGGCGACGCCGATAACCCGGCGGTAGAGAGTCTCTCCTCGCAGCCTTAACCGTTTTCCGATTGGATTCTCATGAGGCCAGATAGCCTTAGCCAAAGTTTGATTGACAATCACCACCAGCGGTGCTTGAGCACGATCCTCCGCCGTAAAGCTGCGTCCTTTGAGAATCGGAATATGTAATGTCTTCAGGCAGCCGGGCGAAACAGAGTCGGTTTGCGCCAGATGTTCTTCCGCTCCTTCAGGCACGATGCGACTGATGCTCCGAATGGTTGTCAGCGGCGGGAGTCCGGTGAGACATGCGGAAGTAACGCCCTCTGCATGTGAAAGGCGATCCAGCAAACGAGTGTAGAAGCGGGCTCCTTCCGTGGAGGAGAAGTGGTCGGGATCGAGATCCATCGTCAGGGCGAGTACGTTATGCGGATCGAAGCCTGGATTTGTATTCTCCAGATGAAGCAAGCTCCGGATGAATAGGCTGGCGCCGATCAGCGAGAGGAAGGCGAAGGATATCTCGACGATGACAATCCCGGCGCGCAGCTTTCGATTGGCGCTCACCGCAAGCAAACGATCTCCTCCCTCCTTTAAGGCTTGACTTAGATGAACCTGCGACGCCCTGAAGGCCGGGAGCAGACCGAAAACGAGAGCGGTAATCAGCGAAAGAAGCAGCGTGAAAAGGAAAACGCGAAGATCGAGGGACGGTTCCAAGTTCATGTGCATATGAGAACTTAGCTGAAAGGAAGGTGCGAGCGAGAGTAATATGCGAGCAAAGACGAGCCCGGCCGCCCCGCCAAGCAGCGCCAGGATAAGATTTTCTATTAGCAATTGGCCGACAAGCCGGCTGCGGCTGCTTCCAATGGCGAGCCGCAGGGCTATCTCGCGCTGCCTTGCGGCGGTCCTGGTCAGAAGTAAATTGGCTACATTCGTACACGTAAGTAGCAATACAAAGCCAACCATCAAGGCAAGGAGAGAAATCGATTGAGCGACGGAATTCCGCCAGGCCGGCCAGATTCGCGACCGGTTCGCACTCAGGACGAAAGCTGTTCTCCCCTTGTCGACAAGCGGGTAGGCGGCGGCTAGCTGGCGGGCTAACACGCTCATTTCCGCCTGAGCCTGTTTCAAGGCGACGCCCTGCTTCAGCCGGCCGATCAGGAGAAAAGGGCGCACCCCGCGCGCCTCCAGCAGATGAATACGGTTACTGTCCGGGAGCGCGACAGCCACCATCGACATGGGCACCCAAATGCTTGGAATTCCTCCCCAAGCAAGATCCACGCCGCGGAAGTTCCTCGGAAGAACACCTGCAATGCGGAAGTCGTGGCCGTTCAGCGTCAAAACAGTGCCGAGAACATTTTTGTCCGACGCCAACTGCCGCTGCCAGAATCGATAGCTCACAACGGCTACAGCCGAATTACGATCCGGCAAGAAACCGCGCCCGGTTATTGGCCGCACGCCCAGCACCCGAAAATAATTGCCGGTGACAACCGCGGCCTGCGGAAAGGTGGTCCGATCTCCGCGAGTCCAGCGAAGCCGAATGTGGACGTACGCCATGACGCCGGAGAAGGCGCGGGCGTGATCGCGGTAATAGAGGTAATCGGGATAAGAAGTTGAACTGAAACCCGTCCCGGAAGGGCCGCTCGTATAAAGGCCGACGAGCCGTTGTGGCTGGTTTGCGTAAAAGTTCGGGAAGAGGGCGGCCTCGGCCAAGCTAAAAATGGCCGTACAGGCGCCGATCCCTACCCCTAGAATGACGACCGTGACTGCTGCAAAACCCGGACTGCGCCGAATCTGTCGAACACCATAGCGGCTTGCCTGCCACAAGTTGTCGATTAGGGCCAGCATCTACACTGCTCCTTCTCGGGCACCAGTATACGACGGGCTGCCAGCGACTAGGAGCTAAACCATTTGTAATCATAGTCTTGAGGGGCAAGCGGCCAGATCAAACAACATATGCTAAACAGAGTTGACAACCCTCAACTCATGTTCGACGCGGCACGCAGAGGTGCGTGCGCCACGCGGACTAAAGTCCGCCCTCCGGTTTTGCCGGGGCGTCGTTGTCTTCTGGGAACACGGCATAGCCGGAGGGCGGCGGATAAATGGATTTCAGCAGACCGAGCCGCTTGCGCAAATAGCGGCTGGGGAGCTGGCGCGGGCCGGTTTCAATATCGATGTCGCAGCAGATACCGTGGAGGTAGAGCGTCAGGGTATCGATAAAGGACTGGCGCACGTAGGTATCGAAGAGCGGGCTTTCGGGCTTGAGATTCGCCTGGCGGCGCAGCAGCGTTTGTTTGGCCTGCCAGCTTTCGTCGTCCACTTCGCCATGGACGGCGGCGGCGAGTTCTTCGCGCATCATGGCCTTGTAGGCAGTGGCTGCTTGCGCGCTCCACTTTTCGGCGATGAGAGTGGCCAGCCGGCGGTACAGGCGGTAATGATATTCCGCCACGTCCTGTTCTTTGAGAGCAAACACCAGGACGGTTTCGTTTTCGAAGCTGACTTGCGCGGCCCATGACTGCTTGCCGTTGGCGGGGCGCTCGGCGACGACAAAATCGCCGACGCGCTCGAGCATGGCGCGTGTTTTCGCGCTGCGGCGGGCAGCGGGACGGTCGCCGGCGCGTTCCAGATAGGGCACCAACAGAATCGATATGTGCGGCAGCATGGCGGCAACCGAAACCGGAAGCGCCGCAACCGGTTCTTCGAGGTATTCCTTAACGACTTCTTCGGTCATAGGCACCGAAGCGCAGAAATAACCGAAGGTGTTGCTGAGCGGAATGACTTCGTTGCGAAAGCGCTCGGCAAACTGATTGACGCTCAGCCGGGCAAGGCTGGTCTGAAGACTGGACTGAACCGGACTCGAAGAATTCGGCTCTCGTTGGGTGGACATCTGGAATCGACCTCGATTCTAGCAGAGCGGGTTCCTGATGCCGATGGATTAGAAGCCCGCCGGATAGGCTACACTTATGGCTAACCGGTCGCTTACGCTTCCGGCTCGGGTCAGGATGGCTGCCCGGCCGCTTACTCTCCCGGCACGGGTCAGGATTGCAACAAAGTGGAGTTTTTGGTTTCCGCCGGTGAGGCGTCAGGCGATTTATATGCGGCAGGTGTGGTTTCGTACCTGCGGGATCTGGCGCCCGATTCCCGGTTTTATGGCTGTGCGGGGCCGAAGCTGCGCGGGGCCGGAGCCGAGGCCGTGGTGGACGCGGCGAACCTTTCGGTGGTGGGG
>JBOGMI010000962.1:0-2208 GCA_050746645.1 Bryobacteraceae bacterium
TCGCCTCGCGGGCACTGCGCGCGGGCCTGCCCTTTGCCGCCATCCGGGCCGTCTCCGATCGCGCCGATCAATCTTTCGCTTTCGATCTGAACCGCATGCGGACAGGCGAAGGCCGTATCGCAACTGCGAAAATCATAAATTATGCGCTCGTGCATCCCCGGGTCATCCCGGAACTGCGCCGCCTCAAGCGGCGGGCCGAAGATGCGTCGCGGGCGCTGGGAGAATTTCTTGCCGGCAGCCGAATCTGTCCAATACCAGACCATCCGCCATCCGCGTGAGCCTCTACCGCGCCGCATGAACGCCGCAGTGTATGCAGGCAGCGGCCGTGTGCGCGTGGAGAGCGTCGATGTTCCGGCAATCGGGCCGGAAGAAATACTGGTTCGCGTGGAAGCCTGCGGCATCTGCCATACCGATCTGAAAAAGATCGAGCACGATCTGCTTCCTCCGCCACGCATTTACGGCCACGAAACCGCCGGAGTGGTCGCCGCCACCGGCGCTCGCGTCACCGGCTATGTTCCGGGCGACCGCGTCGTGGTTTTTCACCACATCCCCTGCGGGCATTGCTTCTATTGCGACCGCAGGCTCTACGCACAATGTCCCGTATACAAGAAAGTCGGCATTACCGCCGGATACGAGCCCGCCGGCGGTGGCTTCGCTCAATACGTCCGCGTGATGGATTGGATTGTCCGCCACGGTATCGAAAAAATTCCCGAAGGTGTTTCCTTTGATCGGGCCTGCTGGGTCGAGCCAGTGAATACCTGCCTGAAAGCGGTTGAACTTCTCGCGCTGGAGCCGGACGATGTCGTAGCGGTGCTCGGGCAAGGACCCATCGGGCTGCTGTTCACTCTGCTGGCGCGGCGCGCCGGCGGGCGGATTTTTTCTACCGATGCGATCGAGTTCCGCCGCGGAATTTCCGGGCATTTCGGCGCCCGCGCTTTCGACCCGCACTCGCCGGATTTTCAAGAAGCTGTCCGCGACGCAACCCAAGGCCGCGGCGCCGACGCCGTAATTGTGGCCGCCAGCGTTCCGGGAATCGTAGAGCAGGCGCTGCAAGTCTCGCGTCCGGGCGCCAAGATTCTCTTGTTCGCGCAGACCTCCGCCACCGAGCGCATCGAAATTTCGGGTGCGGCCGTCTGCGCGGGCGAGCGCATCCTACTCGGCTCTTACAGCGCCGATATCGATCTGCAGGTCGAATCCGCCCGTCTGGTGTTTAGCGGCGAGCTGCCGGTTTCGGAACTGATTTCCGATTGTTTGCCGCTGAACGAAATCGAGCGCGGCATCGCCATCGCCACGCACCCGGACGAGCGTTCGCTGAAAGTGATTGTTCATCCTCAGGAGCAGAGAGCGTGACCGGAACCATGCGCGCGGCAGTTCTCTACGGCAAGGAGGATGTGCGGCTGGAGTCGGTTCCCATCCCCGCGATCGGACCCGGCGATCTGCTGGTGCGTGTGCGCGTTGCGCTCACCTGCGGAACCGATGTGAAAGTCTTTCGCCGCGGTTATCACGCCAGAATGATTCAGCCGCCCGCGCTGTTCGGCCACGAAGTGGCGGGCGACGTCATCGCGGCCGGCGGGCAGGTCACGAAATTTCGCGCGGGCGAGCGCGTGGTCGCCGCCAATTCCGCCCCCTGCGATGCTTGCTTCTTCTGCCTGCGCGGCCAGCAGAATCTCTGCGAGGATCTGCTCTTCAACAACGGCGCTTACGCCGAATTTATACGCGTGCCCGCCCGCATTGTCGAAAAAAACACCTACCCGATTCCGGCGGGCGTCGAGTATCGGGATGCTGCGCTGGTCGAGCCGCTCGCCTGCGTGCTGCGCGGTCTGGAAGAAAGCGGCGTGCGTGCGGGGGATACCGTCGCCGTCATGGGACTCGGCCCGATCGGCTTGATGCTGGTCCGGGTGGCGAAATTTACCTTTGGCGCGCGCGTCATCGCGATCGCCCGGCGGCCGGAGCAGATCGACCGCGCCATGCGACTCGGCGCCGACGAGAGCGTTTCGATGAGCCAGCCCGAGGCGATTGCCGCGGAAGTCCGCAGGCGCACCTGCGGTCGCGGCGCCGACGTCGTAATTGAGGCCATCGGTCGGCCGGAGACTTGGGAACTGGCCCTCGAATTGGCGCGCAAAGGCGGTGTGGTCAATTTCTTCGGAGGCTGCCCCGCCGGCGCCAAGGTCGGACTCGATAGCAGCCTGCTGCACTATTCCGAAATCG
>JBOGMI010000963.1:0-3371 GCA_050746645.1 Bryobacteraceae bacterium
GCTTCGCAGACGCGCCGAATCAAGGGTTCGATCACTTCGAAGATCTGCTCTTGCTGCGGGAACGACATTTCTAAGTCGATCTGCGTAAACTCCGGCTGGCGATCGGCGCGAAGATCTTCGTCGCGGAAGCAGCGCACAATCTGGAAATAGCGTTCGTATCCGGAAACCATCAAGAGCTGCTTAAAGAGCTGCGGGGATTGCGGCAAGGCGTAGAAGCATCCCTGCTGCACGCGGCTGGGCACCAGGTAATCACGAGCGCCCTCGGGCGTCGAGCGCGTCATGAAGGGAGTCTCAATTTCCAGAAATCCCTGTTCATAGAGCGCCTGCCGTACCGCGAACGAGATCTTCGACCGCAGGATGATGTTGTTCTGCATGCGCGGGCGACGCAAATCGATGTAGCGGTACTTCAGCCGCGTGTCTTCCTTCACCTCAACTTCGTCGTCCAGCGGAAACGGCGGCGTGCGCGATTGGTTCAGAATCCAGATCTTCTCCACGGCAAGCTCCACTTCGCCGGTGGCGATGCCCGCGTTTACTGTGTCCGGCGTGCGCAGGCGAACCGCGCCCTGAACCGCGATAACGAACTCCGTGCTCAATTCCTGCGCCCGTTCGTGGGCCGCTGCGTTCTTGCTCTGGTCGAAGACGAGCTGGGTGATGCCAAAGCGGTCGCGGAGATGGATGAAAATGACGCCGCCCAGATCGCGCCGCCGGTGTACCCACCCCATCAGGACAGCCGTTTGCCCGCCATCCGGCGCGCGCAGTGCACCGCAATTGTGAGTGCGGCGCAGATCGCCTAAAAAATCCAGTTCCAGTTCTGACATTTCGTTTATTCTGTGAGGCGTTCGCGGATCGCCTGGCGCGTCAGCATCTCCTGTTCGCCGGAAGCCATGTTCTTTAGCGCGTAGGATTGCGTCACGATTTCGTTATCTCCGACAATCAGCGTATAGCGCGCTCTCATCTTATTGGCCAACTCCAGCATGCGTTTCAGCTTGCCTTCGACGCCGACTTCTACCGACAAACCCAGATCGCGAAGGTCGCGCGCGAACGAGGCGCAGTGGCGCAGCGCGAGATCGCCCAAGGGCGCCATGTATACGTCGAGCGGCGGCACAGCGATGGTCTGAGCTTCTTCTACCGTCATCACCAGTCGGTCTTCGCCGATCGAAAATCCGATGCCCGGCGCGGGAACTTTCGAATCGAGCGTTTCGGCCAGCCCGTCGTAGCGCCCGCCGCCCAGAATGGCGTTCTGGGCGCCCAAAGCTCCGTGCGTGATCTCAAAGGTGGTTCGGGCATAGTAATCCAGGCCGCGAACCAGGCGCGGCTTTACCGTATACGCGATCTGGCGATCATCCAAAAGCTCGCGCACTCGGCGGAAATGCTCGGCATCGGCTGCATTCAAAAAATCCAGAATCGAGGGCAAGCTGTCGATGAGCGGCTGGTCTTCCGGAACCTTGCAGTCGAGAACGCGAAGCGGGTTGGTCTCCGCGCGCCGTTGGCAATCCCCGCACAGCTTCGGCGCGACGTCTTGCAAGGCTTCCCGCAGCGCCTTGTTGTAGCGCGCTCGCGACTCTTTCGTTCCCACCGAATTGATCAGCAGCTCGAAATCCCGAATCCCAAGCTCCTGCAGCAAGGTCACGATCAGTTCGATGACCTCGACATCCACGGCCGGCGAATCGGAGCCGATCGCTTCCGCGCCGATTTGATAGAACTGCCGGAAGCGTCCTTTCTGCGGTCGCTCGCGGCGGAACATTGGTCCGATGTAATAGAGTTTTTGCACGCCGGGCCGCTGGTCGAGGCGGTGTTCGATGTAGGCGCGCATGACCGATGCCGTGCTTTCGGGACGCAAGGTGAGCGATGCGCCGTCGCGGTCTTCGAACGTGTACATCTCCTTGCTGACGATGTCGGTCTCTGCGCCCACGCTGCGCGCAAACAGCGATGTCTCTTCGAGGATGGGCGTGCGGATCTCGTGGTAGTGGAAGCGCGCGAAAATCCGCCGCGCCGCCGCCTCCACTTGGTTCCACACCGCGCTCGAAGGCGGGAGAATGTCCCGCATGCCTTTCACACTGCGCATCAATGCGACTCTTCCTTGTAAATGGCCGCGAGCTCGACGTAATGATCGCAGTTGTTTTCGAAGCGCTCGCGCTCCTCAGTGGTAACCTCGCGACGTACCTTGGCGGGCGTCCCCATGACCACCGTGTTGGCGGGCACATCCATGCCTTCGGGCACCAAGGCGCCCGCCGCGACAATCGCGCCCGCGCCGATCCTGGCGCCGTTCAAAACGATCGCGCCCATCCCGATCAATGCACCATCGGAGACCTGGCAGCCGTGCAGGATCACGCGATGGCCGACGGTCACGCGATTGCCGACAATGCAGGGATAGAGATCGTGATCGACGTGCAGCACGCTGTTGTCTTGAATACTCGTTTCCTCGCCGATGCGAATGTAATTCACGTCGCCGCGAATCGATACGTTCGGCCAAACGCTGGAATGCTCCCCGACAACTGCGTCGCCGATCACCTGAGCGCTCGCATCGATATAGGCGGAGTCTGCAATGCGCGGCATCGCCCCGCGAAATGGCCGAATCATGGATGTTAGAGGACGGACGCCCTTCTGCTCATCGTAACAAGCGCTTTGGGCCTGATTTACCATCCCGCCTTTTGTCTTTCGCGCTCGGCGAGCGTTTCGTGCAGCAGGGATTTGATGTAAGTCTGATAAGGCAGTCCTTTCCGTTCAGCCTGCTTTCGAGCCAAAGCCAGATCGGCTTCGGGAATCCGCAGAGCCACCACCGGTGCCGGCGCTTTTCTGGATTTCACAATACGCTCCAGCAGCTTCTCCTTGGTCAGCACCTGGGCTTTGCCGCTCTTCATACCAGCAAGAAGTTCTTTGCCATGGGTGTTGCGGTTCTTGTACCACCATTCCGCTTCCTCCGCCTCGGTGGCGAAAGTAGGGACGCTTGGTTTCGTTTGCTTCTTCATGTTGACTTCTTCTTCAGAAAGGCTTTCCTATCGGCAACACCGCTCGGGAAAGCGGTTATAGGGCGCACCTTGCCATTGCGAATCGTCCACGCCACCGACAATACGCGGCCTCCACTGGTAAGTCCGACGGAGCGGTACCGCTCTTCGTTATCGACCAACTCGTAATCGAGGTCCAGGGGATCATTAGTCAATACATGCTCGACTTCGGCGGTTGTCACCTTATGAACCGCAAGGTGCTTGCGGTTCTCTTCGTCCCAATCGAATTCGATTTCGAGCCACAATACCGGTATTGTATCGCAGTGTATATACGTTTAGAAAAGGCTCGGTGTTCAAGCACGGCCGCAGGGGATGCCTTTGCAAGCGCATTCTTACGTCCGCCCGCGGAAGTACTCCTGGATGGGA
>JBOGMI010000964.1:0-2892 GCA_050746645.1 Bryobacteraceae bacterium
AGGCCCAAGAACAGCAAGACCGCGGCCTTTCTCGAGAAGACGCCCGCTACGCTGCCAAACGCGCGCTCGGCAACGCAACGCTCGTCAAAGAAGACGTCCGCGCCACCTGGCGCTGGAATGCCGCCGATCGGGTCTGGCAAGACCTCCGCTACTCGGCCCGCGTTCTCCGAAAAAGTCCCGGTTTCGCGGTCACCGCCGTCCTGACCCTCGCCCTCGGCATTGGCGCGAGCACCGCAGTTTTCACGGTCGTCGATTCGGTACTGCTCCAGCCGCTGAGCTATCGCCATAGCAGTCGGCTGGTCGCGCTTTGGGAGCGCGTCCAGTTTCTTCCGTTTGGGTCCATGGGGCCCAATCCCCACCATGAGGATCTCTGGCAGAAGCGCGCCACCGCGTTTAGCGGGATCACGCTAATAAGAAACGGGGCTGAGGGCCTGAGAAGCGGCGTCGGCCATCCGCGCCTGACCGGCACCGTGTTGTGTCAATCGAACCTGTTCGATGTGCTCCAGATCGTACCGATGCTTGGCCGAAATTTTCGTCCTGAGGACGATGTTCAAGGCCACGACCACGTCGCGATCATCACCTACTCTCTCTGGAAGAGCTTGTTTCATGGCGATCCGAGTGTCATCGGCAAAACCCTCCGCCTCGCAGATGTTCCTCGGCAGGTGATCGGCGTTTTGCCCTCCAACTTTCGTTTCCCAAAGGCGTTTCGTTCAAAACCATTCGCGGGTAGCGCACCGCAGCCGGCCATCTTTGTTCCCGCTGCTCTGAACCTGAATGACTTTAGCTGGAACGGCGATTATGGAAACTGGACCGCCATCGCGCGCCTCAAGCCCGGTGTCAACATCCGCCAGGCCGATGCGCAGTTGAATGCGATCCAGGCGCAAATCCTGAAGCTGCCCGCTTACAGCGGCGATCGCCAGTCCGGCACGCTTACGGCTTCCGTCCAGCCTTTGCAAGAAGCCGTGGTCGCCGAGTCTCAAGCCGGTTTGTGGCTTCTGATGGCTGCCGTGCTCGCGTTTCTGTTGATCGCATGTTTGAATCTCGCGAATGCGCAATTCGCGCGAGCGCTCTCCCGTCAGCGCGAAGCCGCCGTGCGCGCTGCGCTCGGCGCATCCAAACTGCGCCTCCTCTGGCATTCGCTCACGGAAAATTTAGTGCTGGGCGCGGTCGGCGGACTCGGCGGTGTGCTCCTCGCCATCGCCGGCGTAAACCTGTTCCGCCATTACGCGCCGCTCGACCTTCCGCGAATCTCGGACATCTACCTCAACTGGGCTGTGCTCCTGTTTGCCGCCGGCCTGACGTTGACATCGAGCATTTTCTTCGGTGTCCTCCCAGGCCTCAGACTCTTACGCATCGATCCGCAAGCGGCGCTGCAGCAGAGCAGCAGCCGCACGCTCGGTGCGCGCCAGGGCCGCCGCATACGTAACGGGCTGGTCGGACTGCAGGTTTTCGGATGCACTGTGCTCCTGCTCGTCACCGCTCTGTTCTCGGAAAATCTATTTCACCTGCTGCATGAGCAGAAAGGATTCGATACCGGCCACGTCGCTCTCGCCGAGGTCCGCCTTCCGCATAGCCGCTACAAAGAATCCCAGACCCGCGCCGCGTTCGATGGTGCGGTACTGACTCGGCTGCGCGCGATTCCCGGCGTCCAATTCGCCGGCCTCATCAACGTGATGCCGCTTACGGGAAGCCGTTGGATCGAAGGCATGCAGCGCGTAGACAGGCCAAGGCAAAAAACGCCTTTGATCAATTTGCGCTGGGTAAGCGCCGGATATTTTGAGGCGATGCGCGAGCATCTGGTCGCGGGACGCTTTTTTGAGCAACACGATCGCACTCTAAAAAGCGCAATTCTCTCCCAAGGCGAGGCCAAAGCTCTATTCGGGAATAGAAACCCAATCGGCGGCCATGTCGAAACCGAAGGCAGAAAGTTCACCGTGATCGGCGTGGTCGCCGATTCCCGCACCACTTCGCTCAAATCGGCGCTGGCCAAAATGGCTTACCTGGATTACACGGACCGGCCACAGAATACGGCGGTCTTTGTGGCGCGCGGCAAGCAGCCGGCAGACCAGCTCGTCGCCAGCATGCGTCACACGATTTGGAGTTATGCTCCGGAAATCACGATCACATGGGTCACCACGCTCTCCTCACAACTAAGTGACTCGCTCGCCGCCCAGCGCTTCCAAACGCTGGTTCTTCTGAGCTTCGGAATCGCCGCTCTCTTACTCGCCATGCTTGGTATCTACGGCGTCCTGAGTTACTCCACCGAAATGCGCAAGCGCGAAATTGGGATGCGCATGGCTCTCGGCGCCACTCGGCGCGGAATTTACTCTTTAACGTTTCGCGAAGCCGCCGTCCCGGTCCTGGCCGGTCTCGCGGCCGGTCTCATCGCCAGCACGCTTGCTGCCCGCCTCGTCCGCAGCCTCCTTTACGGCGTCCAGAACGTAAACGCACCAGCCATGCTCATCGTCGCCGCGCTCTTCCTCGCTGCCGCCGTAGCTGCCGCGTTCCTCCCCGCCCGCCGCGCCGCGACCATCGATCCCATGTCGGTTCTGAGGCACGAGTAACATGACGCGTGATTTGACCATTTATCATTCAGGCCTCCGCGAATGGAGGGCTGGGTTCACCTCGCGCGGGACTTTAGCCCCGCAGGACGGAGCTGAAGCTCCGAGCGGACTCAAGCCCGCCCCCAAACGCCGCGACCAAGAGTACACGGCCCGTGAATCCGGAGATTTATCTAGCTAGATTCTGGCCGCAAAGCAGGAGGGCGCTACAATACAGGCCAGTTTCAGCGGTCTTCCCGCGAACGTCACCGGCGGAGATGTGCTCTTCGAGGCGCCGCGTAAAGTGAAGCAGAAAGGCGGCCGGTTCACGGATTGGTTCGCGCCGCACGAC
>JBOGMI010000965.1:0-9495 GCA_050746645.1 Bryobacteraceae bacterium
AATCTAGGCTTTAGCCAATTGGAAGGGCATTTTGACGAAATCTTTTCCGCCGGTTACAGCGTGAGTTTATTTACCGATTGGCAGCATCATCGGGCGACTCAAGCATGGATCAAGAGTTGCGTTGATCCCTCTGACGATTCCGGGATTGCGCCCGAATTCTTTGGCGCCAAACTTGCCAAGGCCAACCTGCACCCGATTCCGGGACCTTCGCCGCAGAATTGCACCGAGCAGATGGGCGTCCCGGGGCCCTGGCACGAACGGCTGCCGCATTTTCGCATGAATTTCACTCCCAGTAGCGGCGAAGAGCTGCAGACCGAGTATTTTGTTCCGCGCGAGCGGGCGTGGGAAGCGATTCTGGCGCTGGAGATGCTGCGCGACCGCATTACCCCCCATCTGCTGGTTTCCGAACTCCGCACCGTCGCCGCGGACGAGCTTTGGATGAGCCCCTCGTATCGGCGAGCCTCCGCCACGATTCACTTTACCTGGAAGCAGAATTGGCCCGCTGTGAAAGCATTGCTGCCGGCGATAGAAGACCGGCTGGCGCGGTTCGACGCCCGGCCGCATTGGGCGAAGCTGTTCGCCATGGCGCCGGCGCGGCTGCAATCGCGGTACGAACGCCTGGCCGCGTTCCGGGAACTGCTTGCCGAATACGACCCGGAGGGAAAATTTCGCAATCGATACCTGAGCGCCAACCTTTACGTCGCGAAGTTAAGGCTGGCTGGGGGCTAACTGGCAGACGGCAAAAGGCGATCGTCTGCCCCACTGCTATTGTCTGAAGACGATCGGGGTGAAGGAGATGCTGATGTCGCTTGTGACAGGCTGGGCGGCTGCAAACACACTGGGAAAACTGGGGATGGAGATCCTCGAACCGCGTGAGTTGGCGGCAGTTCCGACAAAAGACGAAGCGTTGTCGCGCACGGCGTAATCGGCGATATGGCCGCTCGAATCGAGACTCATGGTCAGCACCACGGCCGAGCGTAGCTCGACCGGCACCAGTGTGGGACGGTCTTGCGTGAGGCCGAGCACCGGGACGTCGTAGGTCACCGGATGGATATGGTCGCCAATCGTGACCGCCAGAGTGCCAAACAAGAAGATGCTCGCGAGCAGACCGCCCGTGGCGGGAATAGTGAGCGGGCGCATAAATCCGTCCAGACGGAATTTCCAGCGCCTCCAGGCCGCGTGCCACAGCGAACCGTCATCTTCGAGCAGCAACTGCCGCTCCTGTGAAGCTGCAATCCGCAGCCGGGCGGTCAGTTGAGCCGGGGCGGACTGCGCCGGCAGCCGGTGCAGCGTCCTGCGGATCGACGCCATCTGATCGAAATAAGTGGAGCAGGTTTCACACCCACGCAGATGGCGCTCAATCCAGCCGCGCTCCAGCCCCCCGAGCTTACCATCCCCGTAAGCGTGGGTGCGCCGCTTTACGCTCCAGCAAATCATATTCGTCCCATTCCGCATCACTCCTTAGCCGTATGCGGCGGCCAAACCGGGATCGATGCGCTCGGTTAACTCGCGCCGCAAGGCCTCGCGTCCTCGTACGATCCTCGATTTCACAGTGCCGAGAGAGACCTGTAAAATCTCGGCGATTTCTTCATAGCTCAGATTTTCCACGTCGCGCAGCACCAGCGCCGCGCGAAATATCGGGCGAATGTGCGCCAGAGCTTGCTCAATCAGCGCCTGATTCTCGTGATCCACCACCTGGTCGAAGGGCGAACGCGCGGGATCGGCTGCCAGAGCGACGCCGCGGTTCTTCTCTCCGCCATCGCCGTCGAGAGAAACTTCGTGATGACCGTGCCGGGCGAACCAACGGCAGCGATTGTGCGCTTCGTTGATCGCGATGCGATAGATCCAGGTGCGCAGACTGCTCTGCTCGCGAAAAGCACCAACTCCGCGGAAGACCTTTATAAAAACCTCCTGAACCACATCGCAGCTTTCCGCTTCGTTCCCGACCAGCCGGTAAACGACGCCGTAGACCGGCTGCTGATAGCGCTGGATAAGTTCCTCGTAGGATTCTTCGATTCCGGCTCGAAGTCCGCGCAAAATGCGCGCATCTTCTTCGGAAATTCCCTTTTGGGCGCCTGCCAGGATGGATAGGCTACCCGGTTGTCCGAGAAAGGGTTGACCCATCGCCTGAATTGTATCCCTCCTGGTCTCATTCTAGTCGGAAACCGGATCTGGTCGCTGACGCTCCCGGCTCAAATCCGGCGTCAAACGGAGCCGGAAGCGTAAGCGACCAGATCGTTTGCCATCAAAGCCGCCATCAAACCAGATAGACACCGCACGAGATCCCTAAGTTCCTTGGGAGCCGAGCAGGCGTTCGTAGCAGGCCACGTAGCGCGGAATGAGTAAGGTGCTGCAAAAGCGCGTTTCAGCCGTATGGCGCGCTACGGAGGCCATTCGGCCATGAAGCTGCGAGTCGCTCAGTAGTCCTACCAGACGCTCGGCTTGGCGGTCGATGTCGCCGACCGGTTCCAGGAAGCCGTCGACGCCGTCGGTGATCAGGTCGGGCACTCCGCCGGCGCACGTGGCCACGGGAGGGACGCCGCAGGCCATAGCTTCCAGAGCAGCCAGTCCAAAGGCTTCGGTTTCGCTCGGCAGATGGAGAGCGTGCATCCGCGGGATCAGGCGCTCCATGTGATCCTGTTTGCCGAGAAAAGAAACGACCGACTCCACGCCCAATTCCTCGGCCAGCCGCTCGGCCGGACCGCGGTCCGGTCCGTCGCCGGCCATCACCAACTCGGCGTCTACCTGCTCGCGCACTTTGGCGAAGGCGCGAATGCAATCCAGCACGCGCTTGACCGGACGGAAGTTGGAAATGTGAAGAATGCGCTTGCGGCCCTGGGCGCGGGCTTCCTCGTCAGGGCGGTAAACCGCGCAATTCACGAAATTGTGAATCACTTCGATCGGATTTTGCACCCCGAAGAAATCGATGGTGCGGCGCTTCATGTATTCGCTGATGGTGGTGACGGCGTCCGAGCGCTCGATGGAGAATTTCGTAATGGAGAAATAAGAAGGCTCCGCGCCTACGAGCGTGATATCGGTTCCGTGCAAGGTCGTGATGAAGGGCAGCCTCCGGTCCGCTGTCATCTGCTGCGCCAGCAGAGCCGAGATGGAGTGGGGGATCGCGTAATGCACGTGCAGCAGATCGAGCCGGTGGCGCGCGGCGACATCCGCCATCCGCGAGGCGAGCGCCAGGGTGTACGGCGGATATTGAAACAGTGGATAGGTAGTAACCTCAACCTCGTGATAGTGGATACCCGGCGTGCCTGGATCGAGCCGGATCGGGTTGGCGTAACTGATGAAATGGACTTCGTGGCCGCGCGCGGCCAGTTCCAGTCCGAGTTCGGTGGCCACAATGCCGCTGCCGCCGTAGGTGGGGTAACAGGTAATCCCGATTCGCATAGTTATAGTCCCAGTATGGTTTGCTTCGCCGCGTTCACTGTTGACCACCGGCCTCATCTAATGAGTGGGGGTTGAAGAATATGGCGGCAAGTCAGAATGTGAGCGGCCGGGCGAGAAGCCGCGAGGGCCTGGGAAATGTGCGCACGGCAAGCACAATTTGCCTTATTTGCGGCATCTGGTTCTTTGTTTCGCCCTGGGTGTACAACGCCTATATGCACGGGAACACATGAAACTATTGGATCGTTGGAGGATTGATCGTCCTGTGGTCCGCGATCCGGCTGATCCGGCCGGCCTACTCGACCGGGCTGAGTTGGTACAACACAGTATGCGGGGCTTGGGTCTTTTGTTCACCGTGGATCTACGGGTATATCGTCCATACGGACCGCTGGATCAACAGCATGTGCGTCGGTTTTATCGTAATGGTGTTCTCCATCGTGTCGGCCCGTGTGGGAGCGCGCAGTCACGCTGCGCCAGTCCATGGATGACGACGACGATGACCGAGGCCAGGCGGCGAGGCCGCCCCTAATCTATGCTCGCCGCCTGGGACTCGATCAAAGGGATCATCCTTAACGGACTTCTCATCGCCGTCATAGCCCATGGGCTGATCGGCGTTTCCTTGGTCTGGGATAAGGTGCTGCTGCAGCGGCGCGAGACGCAGAACTTGCTTTCCTACGTATTCTGGCTGGGCGCCATCAGTGTGTTCGGCCTGATCCTGATTCCGTTTGGCTTCCACTTACCGCAATGGCAATACGGCGGCTTGGGGTTCGCGGCCGGCGTCCTGGACTTGGTCGCTTCGTACTTTTACTACGCTGCGTTAAAGGCTGGGGAGGCTTCCGAGGAGTTGGCGGCGATGGGCGGCTTTACGCCTGTAGCCACGGCATTGATAGCGATTCCTCTTCTGAAGAAGCCCATCGGCGGCGATTTGATCGGATTCATCCTCATGGTGATGGGCGGCTTCATCATGTTCTTCGCCGAAAAGCGGCCGGTGAGAAAAATGCTGCCGCGAGTGGTGGCTGCCTCCGCCTGCTTCGCCATGGCGACCGTGCTGGAGAAGATCGTCTTTCAACACGAGAAATTCGTGACCGGGTTTGTATTTGTCACCCTCGGCGAATTCATCGGCTCCGTCGCGTTGCTGGTCCCGCCTTCCTGGCGCCAGCAGATTCTGGAGCATTCCGAGCAGGCGACGCCGCGCAGCAAGTTCTGGTATATGGTCAACCGCTTCATGGCGGGAGTGGGTTCCTTTCTGGTCGTGTTTGCCGTCAGCCGGACCTCGCCGGCGCTGGTGACCGCCATTTCCGGCGTGCGCTATGCCGTGATTTTCGTCGGCGCCTATTTGATCACCCGAATCAAGCCGGAGTGGTTCCGCGAGGATTTTCGCAAGTGGGTGCTGATCGCCAAAGCGACGGCCACTGGTCTAGTGGTGGCCGGGCTGATCTTTGTGGGTGTGGAAGGGGGCAAAGCAGCCGCCGGCGGCCCTCACTGAGCGTCTGAGCGCCTCAAACCGCGACCAGTGCAATTCCGATCGACACCAGCACCACCCCCATCCAGCGTCGCGTGGTCACATGTTCGCGCAGCATGGGCCGGGCCAGGATGGTCTTGAGAATATAGCTGAGAGCCGTTGCCGGAACGGCAAAGCTGAGCGGCGCCACCGAAAGCAGCGCCAGCAGCGAGACAAAAGCCACGGCGTTCGAACCGATGCCGGCCAGCACTACTTTATGCGTGGCGATGAAGCGCAGGATGCGCGCGAGACCGCGCATTTTGAAGCTCTCGATCTCCCCGTGCTCGGCCATCCCGCGGGCCGCCAGCAGATCGCCGAACGTGCTCGAGACGACCACCACGATCACCCAGATCCACTTCACTCTTCCACTCCCATGGGGCTGGTGCGCTCCGGCGTTTCGGCAACCAGCATGACGCCGCAGGCAATCACCACCACTCCCGCCCAGCGAAACACCGATTCCTGTTCGTTCAAGATGAATTTGCCGAGGAGGGCCGTAATGATGTAGCCGCTCGCGGTTACCGGGAGGATGTACGTCAGATCGGCCCAGGTGTACATGGAGAGCGTGGAAATCATCCAACTGGCCAGCAGCGCCACTCCTAGATACAGCCACGGATTGCTGAACAGCGCCTCCAGGTAGCTACCAAAGGGTACGGCACCCAGACCGGGCATATGTCTCATGGCGATCGCCAGGCACAGGTTGCCGAAGGTATTGGTCAGAACAACCAGGGTGATGAAAATTCGGTTTTTGAGGTGAAATGAGCCAGTTGCGGTCGCCGTGTTCGTACTCACAAACCATAGACGCGCCACCGCGCCCGGATTGCTAGACTGAAGATGACTTCTCGCGTGAGCACCTCTACAATCACACCCGCTTTCGATGAATCCGCTCTGGTGGCGCGGGCAAAAGCAGGCGACACCGAAGCGTTCTCTGAACTCGTCCGCCACTACGACCGGCGCGTGTTTCGGATGGCCAAGCAGATCACGCAAAACGACGACGACGCTGAAGATGTCCTGCAGGAGACATTTTTTAAGGCCTATACCCATCTGGACAGCTTCCAGGGAAACTCCAAGTTCTACACCTGGCTGGTGCGCATTGCGGTCAACGAAGCGCTCATGAGGCTGCGGAAGCGGCGCACCGACCGGACGGTACCGCTCGATGAGCCGATCGACACCGGGGAAGACGAGGTGGTGCGCGAGATCGCCGTTTGGGATGAAAATCCCGAAGAAAGCTATTCCCGCGACGAATTGGCCGGGATTTTGGACCAGGCCGTGGAGAGTTTAAAGCCGGCATACCGCACCGTTTTCATCTTGCGAGACATCGAAGAAATGTCGATTGAGGAGACGGCACAGATTTTGAAACTTTCGATTTCGGCGGTCAAGAGCCGGCTGCTGCGGGCACGTTTGCAGCTTCGCGAGAAACTCACCAGACAATTCAAGCGGAAGGGAGACGACGCGCTTGCTTACCTGTAAGCAGTTTTTGCAGGAGCTGACCGATTATCTCGACGAGACGCTCGATCCGGAGACGCGCGCCGAGTTGACGCGCCACGTGAACGAGTGCCCTAATTGCTGGGTGGTCTGCGATACCACGGAGAAGACGCTGAAGGTCTTCAAGGGTATGCAGCCCCAGCCGGTTCCTGAAGACATCCAGAAGCGCTTGATGAAGGCTTTGGAATTGAAGTGCAAGGCCAAGCGCTCCAAAACCGGCGAGACCGCCGAAGCCTGAACTAAAGCTAGAATAGGTCTATGGGGGCCACCACCATCCGTCTCATGACGGTCGAGGAATTCCGCAAGCTTCCGGAAGATTCAGGCCCGGTTTACCATGAACTTCGGCATGGAGAACTTTTATCGGTAAGCCAGCCAAAAATGAAGCATTGCCGGATTCAGCGCCGATTGGTCGCTTTGCTCAGCCCATTAGCAAACACGCTGGGAGAGGTCTATGCGGAATTCCCTTTCCGGGCTTTGCCGGAATACGAACTGAGGGTTGCGGATGTCGCATTCGTCACGAAGGAACGGTCGACTGCGGTCGATCCGGACGACAATCTGCACGGCGCCCCGGGACTTGTCATTGAGATTCTTTCTCCCTCGAACACCACCGCGGAGATGTACGACAAAGAGAAGCTATGCCTGGAAAATGGGGCGAGAGAGTTCTGGGTCGTCGATCCAGCCGGGCGTCAACTAAAAGTCTCGACCCCCGACGGCCACACGATCACTTGGCATGCCGGACAGGAAATCCCGCTGCCTCTGTTTGGTAACGCCCGGCTGCGCGTGGACGATATTTTCGCCTGACTGCTTATTCGCGCCTCAACGCAGCTATGGGATCATCCACTTGGGCAGCTTGCCGATTGTAACGCCGCTTGAGCGGCTGAAGCTATTGGACCGGCGCCAGAATCGCATCCAGCCGATCCGGAGTGCCCTTTACGCGGTCGAGCTTCGGATACCGCAGTCCTTTGTGGTAATCGAGAGAGATCGTCTGGAAATTCTTATCTCGCTGGACCAGCAGTTTCAGCGGCGCTTTGCTCGTTTCGGCCGCCTTGATGGCGGAACGCAGTACCTTGACTTTGAATTGGACCCCGTTCACCGCAACCAGCTTCATGTCCGGAGTGATGCCGGCCTTAAAAGCCGGGCTGCCCCACCAGACATTGTCCAGTGTCCCGTCTTTTTTGATGCTGATTCCGATCGAAGTGGCAAAATCGAACGTCCGGTCCGGCCGCTTTTCATATTTCAGCCAATTTGGCGGCGTATCGCTATAGGCCAGCCGATAGCCGCCGCGAGTAATACCTTCTTCCGGCGTCTGCGGCGCCAGGTCGTACACACGACTTTGAAAAAACTTTCCCCAATCGTAGGGTTGAACTTCATTGAGCGCTGAAACGATGTCTTTTAGTGTATACGTCTGTGTAACATAGCTGCCGTTATCGATTCCATAGAACAACTTGGCGAAATCGTCCAACGATTTCTTGCCGCCGCTCAACTTACGAATCAATGTATCGGCGTCGAGCCAGATCATCAAACCTTCATTGTAGTAAGCCTCCGTGCGCTGCCAGCTCACCCAAGTTACCGGCCTGCGCTCGGAAATGATCTCCTGGTTGGTCGTATCGACGAGCGGCCGCCATTTTCTGCCGGGGCTCGCAACGAAGTTCGCGGCGATCATGGCGATCAAGTCCCGCGTCTGCGGATTCGTGCGCAGGCCGCTGCGCGCCGTCAGCACGTAGCCGTAATATTGAGTTAATCCCTCATAGACCCATAGCAAATCGTCCTGCATGGGAACGTTAAAATTGGGCGTCCAAAGGTCGGCGGGCCGGCGGAATTTTCCGTTCCACGAGTGGGTATATTCGTGGGCCAGTAAGTCCCGGTCCGCAACTCCGGCCTTCCAATCGGTAAAGTAATTAGCGTAAGTGCCATCTTCGCTTGATTGATGGTGCTCCAGGCCTTGTCCGCCCACCACTTCGCTAATTGTAAACAGGAAGTCGTAATGCTTGTAATGGTGCGAATGGAACAGCTTTTGCTCCTGAACAACCAGATTTTTATGCAGTTGTAATTCTTTCGGACTGATCGCGAGATCGCTGGGTTTATCCCCGAATACGTCGAGAAACACCTGGTTGTCCGGCCCTGTCGAGAGGTTGAGCCGCTTATAGTTTGCACCCGCATACACGGGCGAATCGACAAGCGTATTGAACGGAACGGTCTTGAAATGGACCAGATTGCCCTGCTGCGAGGCGATCTCGAGTGCCGTGGCGAAATGCCAGCCCTCGGGCAGTTGGATACTCGGCGAGAAATGGATATCGCGAGAGAAGTAGCCGGCGGGATAAAGAGCAACCGAGTTCCACGCCAGGTCGAGCATTTGAGAGGAAAACGAGATCCGGCCTCCATCGCCCTTAATCGCACGCAACCGGGTTAAAAATTGGAATTTCACATCGAGCGTACTTGCTCCCGGCGGCACAGTGACACGAAATGCGTAGACATTCACGCGGTCGCGGACCCAGGGGAGCCGCTTGCCGTTCGCGGTGATGAAAAGGCCGGCGACTTTAGAAATGGGCCCCGTTGGCGCGTGGTCGCCGGGAATCCATGCGGGATAGAGCAGCGTGAGTTTACCCGGCCGAACTGGTATCGTCTCCTGGACCTTGATGACCCGGCCTTGAACGTCGGTCGTGTCGGCCAGCAGCCGGATGGTTCCCGCATAGGGTTGATCTCGCGGCGCCGCGATGGGCGGTGGCAGCGGAGCGGGCTCCGGCTGGCGAATCTTCTGCGCGAGCAGCGGAGCGCAAGCAATCGAAAACAGGGCGAAAACCAGCGCCGGGACGGTCGGATAGCGGTAACGGTCGGTCAAGAGAAGATCAGGGCCTCATGCAGAGTTTACCCCGCGCCGCTCCACCACGATATTGAATTTGGCGATCAGAGCGGAAAGAGCCCCCACTGCGGCGAGCACCGGCGCCAACGCCGTGCCAAGAATGGCAATCGTTATCGGGATCTCCATAAAAGTGGTCCCATGCTCGTCTTGAATGATGATGCGCCGCACGTTGCCTTCGTGAATCAGCGTGCGCACCTTATCCACGAGGTCTTTTCCCAGCACCTGGAATTCTTCCACCAAGTCTTGCAATTTCATA
>JBOGMI010000966.1:0-3882 GCA_050746645.1 Bryobacteraceae bacterium
GGCGGGATGTCCGCTGTTCCGGAGCCCGCAACCTTTTTCCTGATACTGCCGGCATTCGCGCTCGCGCTGCTCTTGCGCAAGCGTATCCAAAGCGCGCGCCGGGAGAACTAAATAAATTTGTAACTCACTAAGGACTTATTAAGGAGGAATTGTGGCAAAAAAGGATCTTATTGCAGAAGTAATAGACGCTTCGCCAAGCCGGCGCAAGCTACTCAAGAGCCTGGGGGTCGCGAGCGCCGCGGCAACGGCGATGTTCGCGGTGGGAGATAGGAAGCTCAGCGCGGCGGCGCCGTCATCCGGCCCGTCGGCCGTCGATATTTTGCAGTTTGCCCTGAATCTCGAGTACCTCGAAGCGGAGTTTTATACCTACGCCGTATTCGGGAACGGGATCGATTCTCATGGCATAGGCATCAACGGAAGCGGCAATCCGGGCGTGACTACCGGCGGCAAGAAGGTGAATTTCTCGAATAATTTCGTCTTCACGGGCGCGGTCGCCGCCGAAATCGGAGCCGACGAGCGCGCGCATGTGAATCTGATTCGAGGCGCGTTGACGCAAGCGGGCGTCACGCCCGTCGCCAAGCCGGGCATCAACCTGAATGCTCTCGGAGTCGGCTTTGGGAACGAGTATGAGTTCCTCACTCTCGCCAGAGTCTTCGAGGATGTCGGCGTCAGCGCTTACGGTTACGCCGCCGGAGTGGCCTCGCTCGCAACCAGCCCCTATATCGGCACCGCCGCGCGCATCCTGGCGGCGGAAGCGCAACATGTGGGCAACATCCGTCTCGAAGTCGCCCGTCTGGGCGTCAAAACCAAACCCGCGCTCGACAGCGTCGATATCCTGCCTCCGCCTTCCGGAACACTCTTTCTGTCGGTGGACGAATCGACCGGATTGACCGCCGTGCGCAGCCCGGGCCAGGTGCTCTTCCTCGTATACGGCGGCGCCGCCAGCTCGGTCTCCGGCGGCTTCTACCCCACTGGAGTCAACGGAACCATCAACAAATCCAGCGCCATGCCCGCGTAGTGCTTCTCCTGGTCCTCGCTTGCTGCTGTCTGGATGCCGGCCCCGGATAGACTGGTAGCGGTCCCAACCGCTGCCGGGGTTTCCGGGGCTGTTTTATTTTGTGTGGTGGCATTTTCTGAGAGCGGACATCTACTGAGCGTGGACGAGTTTGGCTCTGGGAGTGAGGCGGAATGGGTCGAGCAACTTCGAAAGCGAGATCCCAAAGCGCTGGGCGCCGCATATGATCGCTACGGTAAGCCTGCTTACTCGCTTTTTCTGAGGATTACACGCGATCCAAACGCGGCGGAAGACCTGGTACAGGAATTGTTTATACGCGTGTGGAATCGCGCTCGCGAGTTCGACGCTCAAAGAGGTGCATTCGGAGTCTGGATCCTCTCCATCGCGCGCAACATGGCGATTGATCACACCCGCTCCGCGGATGTGAAGTTCGCTGCGCGGCTTCGCTCGCTGGATCATGTAGATCCGCTGCGCTTTGCTTTGCGCGATGACCCGACAGAACCGCTCATCGATTGCTCCCGGGCGATTTCTGCCTCCCATCTCAACGACAATGAACGAAGGGTGCTCGAACTTGCATATTTTGAAGGACTGTCCCAGTCGGAGATCGCGGCGCGCATCAATCAGCCGCTGGGGACGGTAAAGAGCTGGACCCGCTCGGCGCTGGACCGCCTGCGGACCGCCGTACGGACGGATAACAAAAAATGAACCACTCCGAGATGGACGAGTTGTACGAACTCTATGTTCTCGGCGTGCTGGAGCCGGAACAGGCAGCCGAAATCGACGCACACGTGCGCGACGAATGTCCCTATTGCCGGGAGCACATCCGGAAAGCGTTGGCGACAACCGCGGCGCTGTCGGGTCTTGCCGAGCAGAAAACGCCTCCGCCTCCCCTCCGCGGCCGGGTGCTGGGGAGCGTAGCGGCCCCGCAGCCGCGAAAGACATATCCGCGGCTTCTTGTTGCCGCACTCAGCGCGGCTTGCCTCGCGCTGGTCGGTTTCTCCATCTGGTCCGGTATTCAAATAGTCTCTCTGGGCAATCGCGTCGGTACGCTTACGGCGCAGCGGGACCAATTGCGCGCCGCCGCAGAGGTTTTGAGCCAGCCGGCGGCCCAGAAGATCGCCTTCGCCGGAACCGTCAATTCACCGCACGGCCGGGTCTTCGTGAGTCCCAACGGCTTCGTTTTTGTTGCCTCGCAAATGCCGGGTTTGCCTTCCAACAGTACGTTCGAGCTTTGGATCATTCCAGTGAAGGGAGCGCCTCAGCCGGCGGGCCTGTTCCGTTCCAACCCCGCGGGCAATTCCGTCCGCGTCGGATTGCAGCATGTCAACATCGCTCAGGTGAAGGCTTTTGCCGTGACCGTAGAGCCGCGCCACGGCTCCCAAGCACCCACCACCAAGCCATTTTTGATCCTTCCTCTCTGATTACAACTGGAGGGCGGTTCAGCGCGCTCGGGGCTTTAGCTCCGCTCTTCGCTACATTCGATTCATATGGTCTTCTTGCGCTCCGCTCTCCTTCTGCTGGCATTCTGCTTTTTTCTGCCGGCGGCCTTCGGCGCGCAACACCATCTCTTTTTCCGCATCGTACTGGGGAAGCAATTCTCCAAGCCGGTTTCCGGACGTCTGCTGCTGTTCTTAAAACCCGGCTTCGGCGCTTCGCGCATCGATCCGAACCCGTTCCATCCCAAATCGGTTTACGTTGCGGCCAAAGAGATACACGATCTCGCCCCCGGCTCGGCTGTCGAGATCGACACCGATGCCGTCGCCTTTCCCTCCGGCTTCTCGCAGTTCGCGCCCGGAGACTATCAGGCGCAAGCGCTGGTCGACGTGAATCACTCGTACACGTACAACGGACGCGGTCCGGGCGATATCGTCAGCCCGGTCGTGCGGCTGCCGCATTTTTCGCCCGCCCATTCGCCCGAACCGACCATCACGCTCGATGCCACCGTGCCCGAACCGGGGCCGCTCGTTCTGCCGGGCTCGCCCACCGAGCAGCATGAAGAAGCCGCCCACGTTCACAAAGAATCGTTCGTCAGCCCGGCGCTTTCGCATTTCTGGGGCCGGCCCATTACGATGCGTGCCTATGTTCTGACCCCTCCCGGATATGAGAAATCCTCGCGTAAATATCCCGTTGTGTATTTCACTCAAGGCTTCGAGGGAAACATGCGCTACCTCCACAAAATGGCGGCAGGCATTTACCGCCGCATGGCCGATAGCCGGATTCCGCCGATGCTCTGGATTCTCGTCGATGAATCCTGCCCGGAAGGAACCGACGAGTTCGCCGATTCAGCGAACGACGGTCCGTGGGGCAAGGCGCTGACCACCGAATTTATGCCCTATCTGGAATCCCGCTATCGGGTGGACCGCCGCGCCGCCGCGCGCTTTCTCACCGGCCATTCCTCCGGCGGTTGGGCCACGCTGTGGCTGCAAGTCAACTATCCGAAGATATTTGGCGGTACGTGGTCCACTTCGCCCGATCCTAGCGACTTCCACGATTTCAGTGGAATCGATCTCTACGCGCCGCACGCCAACATGTATCACAAGCCGGATGGTTCGCCCTATCCGCTGGCGCGGGCAAACGGCAAAATCCTTGTCACTTTCAAACAATACTCGCATTTCGAAGCGGTGCTCGGGCCCTATGGTGGGCAGATGGCGTCGTTCGAGTGGGTCTTTTCGCCCAAAGGGCCAAGCGGCGCGCCCATGCAGTTGTTCGATCGTGCGACCGGAGCCATTCATCCCAACGTCGCCCGCGCCTGGGAGAAATATGACATCTCCCGCATTCTGGCATCGCATTGGACGACTCTCAAGCCGTATCTCAACGGCAAGATCCACGTGATTGTCGGCACCGCGGATACGTTTTATCTCGACGGC